>JAFTJB010000012.1 GCA_017456625.1 Clostridia bacterium | reverse complement strand
GTAGGTATCGGGATCGTACCTTGTATAATCGTACATGATATGCCTCTTATTTGATGATTTCCTTGATAACGGGAGCCTTGGTCAGACCCTGAACGGTAAGAAGATAGTTGTCGGACCATCTTTCGCCCTCGGTTCTCCAGGACTTGGGTGCCGCCTTTGCGGAGGTACCCTTGATGTGGTGAACGGGGCCGAACGCGTTGGTACGCGGGATGCAGAGCTCGATCGTTACGGCATGCTCGCCTGCGGGGATCGCATCGGTGCGGAGCGTGTAGGGCGGATATGCCGTCAGACCGCAGTCCTTGCCGTCGATATAGAGGCGTGCGAAGGTTGCGCCGAATGCGGGGAAGTTGATCTCAAGCGCACCGCCGTTCGTTTTGAGGTGCGTATCGAGGAAGAGCTTTCCGCCGTAGAAGGGGAGACCCTGCGTGCCGATATCGCCGAGCGTGAGTGTCTCGGGAGCCTCGGTGATCCAAGCGACACCGTTTTCATGCTTGACACCGAAGTCGCCGAGAATGTAGCACCACTCCGCGTTGGTCGCGCGACCGAAGGGATGATCGACCTCAAGGATGTTTTCGCCAACCTTCATCTCGGGGAGCGGGATGGTGACGATGGAGCGGTCGGTGTAATAGCCGTCGGGGGTAAGCGCGAGAGGCTTGCCGTTCCACTTGACGGTGGTGGTATCAAAGAGCTCGATGCCGAGGTGCGCCTTGACGTTTTCGACGTCGCAACGGATACGGAAGCGAAGCGTGAGCGTGTGCTCGATCTTCTCCTTGCCGACAGCCCAAGGCTGGATGATGCCGAGCTTACGCTCTTCCATGCCAACCAAGCGGCGACCTACGTTATCCGCGCGGAGCAGCTCGGTACGAGGCTGGAATTCGCCGTCGTCGATCGCGAATTCAGCAGCATCAAGGAGCAGGACGTTGGGCTCTGCCAAGCGATACGCAAAGGTCGTGGGAAGAGTAAGTGCCTGCTTGGTATCCTCCGCAAGAGTCAGACGGAGCAGGATGGAATCGCAATCGTTCATCGCGCGGAGCAAGTGCGTCTTGCCACTCGCATAGAAGACCTCGGCGGGAGCGTGCTCGCCCGTTTCGGTGTTGTATTCCTCAACGAGATACTCACCGCGGAGCGAGACCTGCAAAAGCTTCGTGCCCTTATAGCGGTCACGTCTGCCCTGCGCGATGAAGATCCACTTACATCCGTTGTCCTCGCGGAGATTATAGAGGAACTGTTCGTTCTTGCCGCCGTCCACAGTGAGATCGAACTGCTTGTAGCAGTCGATCGCCTCGAGGATCGCGGACTTGTCAAAGGGAAGCTTGGTTGCAAGCGCATACGCCTCGTCAACAGAGTCGGAGGGGCGCGCATTGCAGTAAGGAGGCTTCTCGCAGGTGAAGATGAGGTTACCGCCTGCTTTCGCAAAATCGGTCAGGCGCTCAATGGTGCTGTCACGGAGCGTGAGCATGGGAGGAACGATGACGGCATCGTATGCCATTTCTCCGACCTTGAGCGGTGCGCCCGCCTTCTCGCAGAGATCGGGGAGGAGCGCTTCACTGATAAAGTCGAAATCAACGCCGCCGAAGAGCAGCCAATCGGTGAGATCGAGGAAGGAATTTTCGAGCCAATCCTTGCGCTTTGCGCCTTCGCCGTTGGGACCGAATGCGAGCCAATAGCTCTCAACGGGGTGAACGACCGCGACGCGGGGAGCGGCTTTGCCTCGGGTGGTTACGGTATGTACGCGTGAGAAATGATCCTCAACGAGCGGGAATTCCTTGTACCAGGGGGACTGATAGCCAAAGGATGCGGGATAATCGCGCTTTGCTTCGCCTCTCATGGTCATAAAGGAGAGGTGAGGAACGCGGATAGTTACGCCGAGTGCTGCCTGCCAGTCGCCCTGACGCTTGTAGTCGGTAAATCCGCAGTTCCAGCCTGTAATGCCGTAGAGCTCGGAGACCATTGCCTCGCGACCGTACTGACGGACGGCGGACTGACACTGCTTTGCAGTGGTGTACTCGTATGCGTTGACGAGCATATCAATGCCGGGGATGGTGAAGGATCGGTAGCTTCGCATCGTCTCACCCGTGGATCCCGTCTGGGATGCCAGGGTAGGCTCACGCATGACGTGACCTGTCAGCGCAATTCCGTTTTCCTCACACCATTTGCCGCAGATGTCGGCAAAGCCCTGTGCAAAGCGCTCGGCAAGGTAGTTGTGGAACTTCCAACGGAGCACAGAGGGCTCCTCGTTCGGGAGATCCCAAAAGACCTCGGGAAGCATCTCGACAAGATCCATGCCTTCTGCCTTTTCAAAGTCCGCAGCGAGGTTGGTCGTCCAGGGCATCGTTGCGTCGTCACCCTCGGTGGGGGAGGCGAGGCAATGCTTGGTAGCGGTTTGCGGCTCGTCGCAGAAAATGGAGGGAACTGCCTTGTCGAATTGATCGCCGACCTCGCGCTTGTACGCCTCATGTGTCATCTGCACGAATTCACGCGTAACGGCAGGGTTGAGGATGTCGGCATAGGTTTGTCCGTTGTACCAGGGGTTGGGGGAGGGCGTTTCGATGTACGCATACCACTTAACACCCTCTGCGGCATCGTTTTCGCCGATGCGCTTGTAGGACTTGAGCGTGCCGTCCTCGTTGAGAGCTACGTCATAGCACGCGAGGAGCGTACCGTTTTCGGTTCTCTCGTGGTAGTGAGAGCCGCTTCCCGTCTCCGGTGTCTTGTGGGTAATGCCGCAGTAGGGCGTTTTGGTCCACAGGAGATACTGCTGACGCTTGGAGACGTCCTTTGTCAGCTTGCCTCCGACAGCACCGGAGGGCCAACGGTCCTCGTCGTAGAGATACGCCAGCATATCAAGGCGGACTGCCTCGTCAACGCAATGGCGGATGTTTGCGAAAAACTCGGGGGTGAGGTATTCCACGTCCATACCGCTGCGGACGTGCATATGGAAGCCGCCGAAGCCCATCTCACGAAAGATCTCGATCTGACGGGTCAGCTCCTCGGCCTCAGGGTGACCGTTCCATGCCCAGAAGGGCGTGCCACGGTACTCGGCTGTGGGGTTTTTGAACAGCTCGTCGGTGAGTACGGGGGCTTGATTTTTTTTGTAAAACATAAATCTACCTCGTTTATTAATATTTTGCCTTTATGATACCCATATCGCTTGGGAAAGTCAATGCAAAAAAGCCGTTCCTTTTTGCAGATTTTCCGCCTTGGGTGGTTGGTTAGTTTTTCAAGCTGTGAATGGGAGCGGGAATACGTCCGCCGCGATGAATGAATTTTGCGGGGGAGTAGTTGTTGATCTCCATGATGGGTGCGTAGCCGAGGAGTCCACCAAAGCTGACGCTCTCACCGGGCTTTTTGCCGTATGCGGGGATCACGCGGACCGCAGTCGTCTTATTGTTGACCATGCCAATTGCGATCTCGTCCGCGATGATGCCGTCAATGACCTCCTCGGTCGTGTCACCGGGAATGGCGATCATGTCGAGTCCGACCGAGCATACAGCGGTCATTGCCTCAAGCTTTTCAAGAGTCAAGGCACCGCGCTCGACCGCGGCGATCATGCCCGCATCCTCGGAAACGGGGATGAACGCGCCCGAAAGTCCGCCGACGTGGGAGGATGCCATGACACCGCCCTTTTTAACTGCATCGTTGAGCATTGCGAGGGCTGCCGTTGTACCGTGCGCGCCGCAGGACTCAAGTCCCATCTCCTCGAGAATGTATGCGACCGAGTCGCCGACCGCGGGAGTGGGGGCGAGGGAGAGGTCGATGATGCCGAAGGGAGTGTCAAGGCGCTTTGCTGCCTCGCTTGCGACGAGCTGACCGACACGCGTGATCTTGAATGCAGTCTTTTTGATGATGTCTGCAAGCTCGGAGAGGTTACAATCTCCCGCGCGCTTAATGGCGGAAGCAACGACACCGGGACCGCTGACACCGACGTTGATCGCGGTCTCCGCTTCTCCGACTCCGCAGAACGCGCCCGCCATAAAGGGGTTGTCCTCGGGGACGTTGGAGAAGACGACGAGCTTGGCGCAGGCAATGGAGTTGTCATCCTTGGTGAGGAATGCCGCGCGCTTGATCGCCTTTCCCATTTCCATGATCGCGTCCATGTTGATGCCCGCCTTGGTGCTTGCAACGTTGACGGAGGAGCAGATGTTGCGCGTGCTCGCAAGTGCCTCGGGAATTACCGAGATCATATTCTTGGCTCCAACGGTCATGCCCTTCTGCACAAGTGCGGAGAAGCCGCCGATGAAGTTGACACCGATCTGATCCGCCGCGCGCTGAAGTGCGTTTGCGATCTTGAGGTAGCCCTCGGGAGAAGCCGCACCGCCGATAAGCGATACGGGAGTGACCGATACGCGCTTGTTGACGATCGGAATTCCGTAGGTCTTTTCGATGTCTGCACCCGTCTCAACGAGATGCTCGGCTTTTTTGGTGATCTTATCGTAAATGTTCTGACAGAGACGGTCGGTATCCTCGCTCACACAATCCCACAGGGAGATGCCCATGGTGATGGTGCGGATGTCGAGATTCTCCTCACGTATCATGTCGATCGTTTCAAGAACGTCTTGTGTATTGATCATTGCGGGGCGCCTCCTCAGATGTGATGCATGGTGTTAAAGATGTCCTCATGCATGGTGTGAATGGCAAGATTTTTGCTCTTTCCAAGTGCGCTGAGGTTGTCCACGAACTCCGAAAAACGGATGTTGAGATTGTCGATGTCAGCGAGCATGATCATGGCAAAATAGTCCGAGAGGACGCTCTGCGTGATGTCGACGATATTCGCGCCGTGCTTGGCACAAACACCCGCAACGTCGGCAATAATGCCAACGGTATCTTTTCCGGTAACGGTAATAACAGCTTTCATAGTTGTTTTCCTTTCTTTTAGGGGAATATAGTTAATTACATTATACTACTTTTTTACATTTTTATCAAGATGTTTTGAAGGATTTTTCACTTGAAAATTGACAAACGGAGAATTTTTTGCTACAATAAGTGTATCAATCGGAGAAGGGAGAAAAAAATGGAGAACAACACAAGCAGCGGAGGCTTTGCTTTTCCGTATGAAACCGTGGTAAAGGGAGAGAGAAGCGCAAAGGTTGTGGCGATCCGCATCGCGCTGATCGTGTTTTATACGCTTTGGACACTTGGCAACGTGGCGGCGGTATTATTGCACCACGAGTTGCTCGGATTGATCCTCATTGTTTTGCCCTTGACGCTTTGGCTTCTGATCCGCCTGACGTGGAGAAGAACCTTTGCGGAATACGAATATTCGATTTTTGGCGGTACGATCACCGTCAGCCGTATCCTTGGAGGCAAGTCGCGCCGCGTGCTGGCAGAGGTCGGTATTCGTGATTTGGCGCTTATCGCTCCGTACGATGACGAGCATATTGCTCCGATCGTAAATTTTGGAGCGAAGCACAAGCGCTTTGCTGTTTCGAGCCTCAATGCACCCACCATTTACGCGCTCCTTTGGAAGGAGGACGACGAAAAGTATCTCCTTTGTATCGAGCCCGACGAAAAGACACTTGAGCTTTTGAGATATCATAACCGTTCTGCCTTCAGAGGGTGAGATCATAGAGAAACGTTGGATTTTGCAACAAATTGCGATCAGGACAGAATGATTTTTTGTGCAAAATAGAAAAAATATAATTTTTTCAAAAAAAGGGTTGCAAAACAAAAAGGTTTGTGATATAATATCCCCGTTGTGATCTAAGGCCCCTTAGTCAAACGGCTAAGACGTCGCCCTCTCACGGCGAAGATATGGGTTCGATTCCCGTAGGGGTCACCAAAAAGATAAACGCACCGCAAACGCGGTGCGTTTATCTTTTTGGTGACCCCTCGGGAACCCATGCGCGGGCAAAGCACACGCATGGGTTAGCATTTTGCGAACAAGGCGACGGGAGCTAGC
>JAFTJB010000100.1 GCA_017456625.1 Clostridia bacterium | reverse complement strand
TTTGTTGCAAACGCCGCTCGATCGAGCGGCGTTTGTTTTTTTATTTCACGTATAAAATTGCGCATCAAGAGTCCGATGTCGGATGAAGCGGTGGCATAATATGAATAGAAACGATATCGCTTCTCTGTGATAATTCCATCAAGGCTTGCATATTAATATTTTCATAGGATACTTCAACCACGTATCTTGGCGGATAATTGTTTTGCGTTATTTTTTTGTATTGCATATCGTCAAAAATATTCGCATTGATGTCTCCGTCGTAAAAGAAGGTGAACAATACAGAATCATAGGTATATTTCCATTTGTTTGCCAATTCGGTGATTGCAAGTGCAACGTCCTCGTCTTTGCTAATCTTCACATCAACATATTCACAATAAATCTTTTCAATAGCAAACCCTGTCACTTGATCGTTTACCTTTATATCCTCCTTTACAATTCCCTCATACGCGTACCGAGAAGCCAGATGGAAAAAATACCTTTCTACATTTTCGACGTTTAATTTTTCAAGATCACAGGATTTTATAAACAAATAAAGCTTCCCTTGCTTGTTCGTAACGCAATATCCCTTTTCATAAAAAGCATCGTACCACTCTTCTACAGCTTCGCCTTGCTTCCCTTGAACAAGGATCGCGATATACTGTTCCTCATCTGCATTCTGCAATGCTTCATATAAGTCGGTTGACACGGTCAGGTGATTCCATTGCGTTTCATACCATTCCTCCGAAGATACACCACTGTGTGTCTCGGGGAGCCAGATGATCTCATCTGCATTTACCGGCAGTTGAAATTCTTCATTGGAGGGCTCCCTATTGACAACAAATACAACAACAAATACCGCAGAAACCACTAGGCAAAGCATAGCTGCAATCGCCGTATATTTAAACCAAACAGTTTTTTTCTTTTTTAAATAGTTGTATTTTTCTTGTATTCTGAAATAATTTTCTACAAGATCGTAATCCAGATAACCAATTGCATCTGCAATAAGACGATTATACATACACACCCCTTCTTTCAAGATATGATTTTAAACCCGCTTTAATTTTCTCAAGTTCTCTGTATACGCTTGATACGGATAGTCCCAAATCAGCAGCTAAGCGGTCAACCGCCTCTGCCATATAATACCGTCCGACAAAAATATACTGCTGCCGCTCTGATAGATATTTCACATAATCACTTATCATTTCCCCAAGCTCTTTTGCCTCAAAATCTCGCTCCACAGACATATCACTTTGCAATGTTTCGTTTAACTCCTCCATCGAAACGGTAAATTCGGACGGCACTCGTTTTTGGCTTGTTTTATAATGATAACGGTTGATAGCGATTCGCCGTAAAATTCGAGTAATAAATGCAGGAAACACACTTGGTCTCGTTGGTGGAATTGTGTTCCATACTCCAAGATATGTATCGTTTTGACACTCTTCGCAGTCACAACGGTCATGAAGAATGTTGTAGGCAATTCGAAATAGGAGACTACCATATTTTTCGTCCGTCTCTTTTATTGCCTTCTCATTTCTTGCCCAATACATCTCAATGATCTGTTCATCGGAAATAATCTGTTTTCTATTGGAACAATTATTCATAATGCCTCCTTTCTCACATATCAAAAAATGCTTTCATAAATACATGTCAACTTTTTTCTTGTTTTTTCTCATTTTTTTTATAATTAAACGATTTTGCTAAAAACGCCGCTCGATCGAGCGGCGTTTGTTTTTTTATTGATTCCAGATCGGGTTTCCGATGGCGATACGGAAATTCTCCGTCTCGTCAATCACCTCGGCGCGGTAAAATCTGCGCGCGGGATCGGTGTCGATCGCGAAATAGGTCGTCTCGTCGCAACCGATCAAATGGCTCTCCACTACGCCCGTATCGTCCAGAATATGCACGCGATAGGTGTGATACGGATTTTTTACACTGCGATGGAAGTCGCCAACAGAAAGCTCCAAACGCTCTCCAAAGGCACATTTTCCGCCCATTTTGGTCTCCCCCACACACATACGCATACCAACGGCCCCGCAAACGAAGTCCCCTTCGCGCAGGTGAGAGAGATAAGCGGCGTTTTTCTTTTCCTCGGCATAAAGCGTCGTCAACGCCGTATCATGAGCGCAAGTGTGCAGATCGCAGCCCGCACACGCCCAAACGCGCTTTCCAAGAGAAAGCAGAGTCGTCCAGAGCTCGTAATTTGCCTTGGTATAATCATGACGGAGATCGTAGTAAAACACCTCAATCCCCGTATCGTCGGCAAAAAAGTATTCAAGCGGATCGTCCGACTTCATCTTCTGCTTCGGATGCGGATGTACCCAAAGACCGCCTCTCTCGCGAACCGCCTCGATCAGCTCACACATGCGCGCACGCGTAAAGGCCGGGTATTGGAAATGCCCTTCCGTGCCTCCCGTAAACTGAAATTCGGGAAACGCCTCAAGCAGATCCTCCAGCTTTTTGGGGCTGTCGAAGATCATATTGTAGTGAATGGCGGGAAGCTCCGCAAGGCTATCCGAGATCTTTGCTCCCGGCTCGGTCCCCGCAATAAACATTCCGTCCTCCCACTCGGGAAGATACATATGGCGCACCTGCTTGTGGTCGAGAATGGCAGCAAAATCTATTCCAAGCGCCTCCATCGCGCCTCTCCAATGCGCCAGTGATCGTCTGCCGTCGCTCGTTCCGCCCGATGCGGAGTGGTCGTGCAATTCACCGTGAAAAGCGCGGCGACTTTCATAAAGCCTATTCAAATGCGCAATTTCTTGTTCCGTTACAACCATTTTTTACCTCTTTATTTCTTTTTTACTTCAATTCAACAACAGTCACACCGCCGTCCCCTTCGCCATACTGTCCCATGCGGAAGGATTTGATGCGGCGATCCTTTCGGAGACGCTCCCAAAGAGCCTTTTTGAGTGCTCCCGTTCCCTTTCCGTGGATCAGGCGCACCTTTCCGAAATTGGCGATCATTGCCTCGTCGAGATACTTATCCACCGCAAGCCATGCCTCATCCCCAAGCATACCGCGCAGATCGATCTCATCACGAAAATCGCGGTTGACCGAAACGTGGTAGTCCCTCGCCACCGTGGTCTTCTTGCCGCTGACCACCTTGACCTTTTCCTCGATCAGACGCAAATTGGCAAGCTTGGTGCGTGTTTTGAGTATGCCTGCCTGTACCATGACGTTACCGCCGCGGTCGGGGAGCTCCACAAGCACACCCTCCTTGTCGATGTTAACGATATACACCTTATCCCCCACGCGGAGATCGCGCGGCAGGACGTATTTTTCGTTGGTCTTTTCCTCTACGGGATTGACCTTATCGTCATTTTCGCGAATGGCAAGACGCACCGCGCGCCGCGTTTCGGCAAGCTCCTCGGCGAGACGCCCCGCCTCCTCTGCCTTTTTCGCCTTTTCAAGCTGGGCAAAAATGAACTCACTCGATGCTCTCGCACTATCCAGCATCTGCTGTGCACGGCGGCGGTTCTGCTCGACCTCGCGCTCGGCATCGGCAATTCTGCGCTTGATCTCGCGCTCCGTGTCCTCCTTGAGGCGCTCGTACTCTCTCTTGAGCCGTTCTGCCTCCGCACGGTTTCGGTCTGCCTCCAGCCTCGATGCCTCCAATTTTTCGATCACGTCCTCAAACTGACGGTGATCGCTGCTGACGTGCGCCTTGGCACGGTCGAGCACCTCTTGCGGCAGCCCAAGCTTTGCGGAAATGGCAAACGCGTTGGATTTTCCCGGCGTACCGATCATGAGCCGATAGGTCGGGCGCAGAGTCGATACGTCAAATTCACAGGATGCGTTTTGCACGCCATCGGTATTGAGCGCAAAGGTCTTCAGCTCGGTATAGTGCGTGGTCGCGGCGCACATTGCCCCTGCCTCGCGCACCGCCTCGATGACCGAAATGGCAAGCGCCGCGCCCTCTACGGGGTCGGTTCCCGCACCAAGCTCGTCAAAGAGACAAAGCGAGCGTTCATCCACCTCGTTCACCACACGCACAATATTGACCATGTGCGAGGAGAAGGTAGAAAGCGATTGCTCAATGCTCTGCTCGTCACCGAGATCGACCAAAATCTTGCCGAATATACAGATCTTCGACTCGGTCTCCGCAGGGATATGCAAGCCCGCCTGTGTCATAAGCGCAAACAGACCGACCGTTTTGAGCGTAACGGTCTTTCCTCCCGTATTCGGTCCCGTGACGATCAGCGTGTCGTACCCGTCCCCCATTTTGATGTTGGTGGGAACGACCTTATCCGCGGGAATGAGCGGATGACGCGCACGGCGAAGATCCAGAGCACGCGCCTCTATGATCTGCGGCGCGCACGCCTTCATGCGCGCGGAAAGCTCACCGCAGGCAAAATAAAAGCCAAGATCGGTGATATTGAGATAATTGAGTCGCAGGCTTTCGGATGCCGCCGAAACCTCGGCTGAGAGCGCATAGAGGATCTTTTCGATCTCATGCTCCTCCTTGGACTCCAGCATGCGAAGCTCGTTGTTCGCATCGACCACCGCCATGGGCTCGACGAAGATGGTCGCGCCCGAGGATGAGGTATCGTGGATAAGACCCTTGATCTCGCTCTTGCACTCGATCTTGACGGGCACAACGTAGCGACCGTTTCGCATGGTGACGATGTTTTCCTGCAAGGATTTGGAATAGGAGCCGCTGATGAAGCGTTGCAGAGTCTCCTTGATCTTATTGTTCGCCTCACGGATCTTGCGACGGATATCCGCAAGCGCGGGGCTTGCCTCGTCCGCGATCATATCCTCCGAAAGGATCGAACGCGTGATCCGCTCCTCAAGTCCTCTGTTGGGAAGCAAGCGATCAAAGATCACGTCAAGCGAGGTCTCAAAGGTACGGTTTGCGCGCGCATAATCGAGCAGCATCCGTGCGGAGCGAAGCAATCGCGCAACCTCAAGCAGCTCGCGCGTGTTGAGCATCGCTCCTTTAACAGCACGCTCGCAGGAGTCGGAAACGTCCCGCACCGAGCCGAAGGGCGGCATTCCCTTGGCATCGCACAAGCGCCTCGCATCGGTGGTGCGCGCAAGTCTTCTCTTCACGTCCACCTCGTCGTCGGTCGGACAAAGCCTTGCGGCGAGTGTCTTTGCGCCCTCCGTCGGCGCACAGTCCGCAAGCATATTGCGGATCTTATCAAATTCAAGTATTTTGAGTGTTTTTTCAGAAAAGCTCATAAATCAGGTTCCTTTTGCGGAATACTTGGGATCCCGCATCATGTTATAAAAATCGAGTGAATCAAATCCGCGTCCAAGGTGCGAGAGCAGATAGGTCTGTGCGGTCTTGGCAAATGTGCGAAGATCCTCTGTATCCTTCAATTCAAAGGAGAACAGTCTACCAAGCGGTGCGTGAACGCAATAATCGAGTGCCGCACGTACCGCCGCCGACACGGGACAAAGCACCTCCGCCTCACGCAGATCGTCATACACACCTGTGTTTTTGACCTCACGTCCGCGCTTTTGCAAGCACGCGGGACAAAGAAGCGCACCGTTCATCACGTCCAGATATCCGTGCTCCCATTCCGCAAGTCCACATCCCGAGCAGCACGCCAGATCCGGCTCATAGCCCGACTCCGCGGCGGCGCGCATCTCAAACGCGCCCTTGATCAGCTCCTGCGGATAGAGCTCGTGTCCGATCGCGTAGAAGGAATTGAGCAAGAGCCGCAGCATTGCCTCGGCAGGCTCACCTTCATCCGTCAATTCACACGTTACCTCACAAAGATACGCAGCAAGGTTGAGTCGATCGATATCCCGACTCAAATCGTAAAACGAATCGTTGACACTGCCGCCCTTGAGAATGTTGACCGTTCCCTTTCGGTAAAACTCAAAATTCGCGTACG
>JAFTJB010000011.1 GCA_017456625.1 Clostridia bacterium | reverse complement strand
TATGCGGCTACGGGATCCTCTGCAGCGGTGATGGGACGACCGACCACGATATAGTCGGAGCCGATCTTCTTTGCCTCTGCAGGGGTCATGACGCGCTTTTGGTCGCCAATATCACCGTCTGCAAAGCGGACACCGGGGGTAACGGTGAGGAACTTCTCGCCGCATCTCTCGTGTACCTTTCCTGCCTCAAGCGGCGAGCAAACGACACCGTCAAGACCTGCGAGCTTTGCATTGTGTGCATAGTGCATTACAACGTCCGCGATGTTCTCCTTGATCAGGAGATCCTTCTCCATGCTCTCCTGGTCGGTGGAGGTAAGCTGGGTGACCGCGATGAGGAGCGGTCTCGTGCCGTCGGGACGGGTAAGTCCCTCAAGCGCGCCCTCCATCATGCGGATCGTACCGCTTGCGTGGAGGTTGGTCATATCAACGTCGAGGCGAGACAGGACTGCCATAGACTTTTTTACCGTATTGGGGATATCGTGAAGCTTGAGATCGAGGAAGATCTTATGACCGCGCGCCTTGATCTGGCGAACGATCTCGGGCCCCTCTGCATAGTAAAGCTCCATACCGATCTTTACAAAGGGCTTTCTGCCCGTAAACTTATCAAGAAATGCAAATGTTTTTTCCGCGCTGTCAAAGTCACACGCGATGATTACGTCTTTTCCCATTTGTAACTCCTTTATGTTTGTATTTTATAATGTTTCTGCCCATGCCGCAGCCATTCTGACCCATTCGGCAATGGCAGACTTGGTCCATTTTTCGTTTCCGCACTCAGTGATCTTGTTGCCAAGTGCAACACCGTGCGGCGAATCGGGGAATATATGCACCTCAAAGGGAATTTTCGCCTTGGAATATGCTGTAGCAAGTTCAAGCGAGCCCTTGACGTCAACTGTCTGATCGTTTGCAGTATGCATGATAAACGCGGGAGCGCTATCCGCATCAACGTGCAAAGGAATATTCGTCGTTCTCAATTGCTCCTCTGACGGCTCGTCGGTCGCCCAAAGATTTTTAAAGGATCCGAAATGCGACTCGGGCGTGGTAACGGGATAAATCAACATCGTGCCCTTTGGCTTGTTGTAGCCGTAGGACATCTCCACTGCCCTCTGCACCGCATCGAGCTTCCACAAAACACCCGTGCAAGCCGCGAGATGTCCGCCTGCGGAAAATCCGACCGTAAAGACCTCGTTGGGGTCGATCCCATAGTCCTCTGCGTGATCCTTGATATGCTTGATCGCCTTCGTTGCCTCGATCAGCTGGATCGGGAATGTGTCCGTCTTATTGACCGTATAGTGCAAAACGAACGCGTTGTAGCCGTAAGGCATGAACGCCATTGCGATCGGCTCCCCTTCGCGGTCGGCACAAACGCCGCCGTATCCGCCGCCCGGGATCACAAGGATCGCCTTTCTCGTCAGACATTTGATGGGATCTGCGATGTACGCATCCAGATAGACCGCCTCGTTCGTATCCGACAGCGAAATCTTTTCAAATCGCATACTGTCCTCCGTTATACCGTACCGATAATCTCGGAGAGAGACCTCACGCCGTACTTCTCCATCACGCGAGGCAGATCCTCAATGATCTGCTTGCAAGCGAAGGGATCGACAAGGTTTGCCGCTCCGACCTGCACCGCGGTAGCACCCGCGAGCATCATTTCAAGCACGTCCTCTGCTGTGGTCACACCGCCCATACCGATGACGGGGATCTTGACTGCGTGCGCGACCTGATAGACCATGCGCACCGCTACGGGGAAGATCGCGCTACCCGAAAATCCGCCCATTTTGTTGGCGATTACAGGCTTTTTGGTCTTGAGATCGATGCGCATACCGAGCAGCGTGTTGATCAAGCTGATGCCGTCTGCACCTGCCTCCTCGCAAGCCTTCGCAATGGCAACGATATCGGTGACGTTAGGCGACAATTTGATGAAAACGGGCTTGGTGGTAACCGCCTTGACCGCTCTCGTGACCTCTGCCGCCGCCTCGGGCGAGGTACCAAAGCTCATTCCGCCTCCGTGGACGTTGGGACAGCTGACGTTGACCTCAAACCATCCGATCTGATCGCAGGAATCAAGCTTTTGACAGGTATATGCATAGTCCTCCACGGAAAAGCCCGACACGTTTGCCATGACCTTCTTATGGAAGCACCTTGCAAGCTTGGGAAGCTCCTCGGAAATGACCTTGTCAACACCCGGATTTTGCAGACCGACCGCATTGATCATGCCTGCCGTGCACTCCGCGATTCGCGGCGTGGGGTTGCCGAATCTGGGATCCTTTGTGGTCCCCTTGAAGGAAAAGGTACCGAGGCAGTTGATGTCGTAAAGCTCCGCGAACTCATAACCGAAGCCAAACGTACCGCTCGCGGGGATAATGGGGTTGTCTAACTCAATGCCGCAAAGATTGACCTTCATTTCTCCCATATGATCTCCTCCTTCTGCAGAACGGGGCCGTCCTTACAAATTCGCTTATTGCCGTACAGGGTCTTGCAGGAGCAGCCCATGCACGCGCCAAATCCGCAGCCCATACGCTCCTCAAAGCTGAACTGACCCGAGGTCTTTGACGCATTGTAGACCGCCTTCAGCATCGGCTCGGGGCCGCAGGTGTAGAAATAGGTGTAATTTTCGGGCAGGGCGTTGGTGACAAAGCCCTTGATGCCGTAGGAGCCGTCCACGGTGGTGACGACGGTCTCACACCCCAGTGCCTTGAACTCTTCTTCATAGAAGATTTCATCCTTGACGTTGAAGCCC
>JAFTJB010000099.1 GCA_017456625.1 Clostridia bacterium | reverse complement strand
TTGGTCACGGCAAAGGTGTATCGCGTGACCTCCTTGCCCTTGTATTTGAGCAAATTGAGCCCCTGCTCCTTTTGCATCTCGTTGTAGGCGGCGAACACCTTGTCAAACTCCGTGGGAACCGTAACCGTTTTTACCTCCACGGGCTCGGCCTCCACCTGCCAACCGAACTGCGAAAGGAAATTCTTCGCATCCTCGGCGGTCTTTACCTTGTCGTAGGTGTAGCTCACGGCAGAGTCGGCGGCGGTGCTCCCCGACGATATGTAAGTGGGCACAAAGGCAATGAGCGTGATGAGAACGGTGAGTGCCACGCAGACCACTCCAACGAATCGAACGGTGCTGGCGCGCAGAGAATAGATGAACATACAGCGGTTCCTCCGATTTTTTGTATTTCTGCTACACTATATGAGCCGTCTCACGCTTTTATGAAAACGTGTCGATTCTTTTTTCGTATGAATCCTTCCAATTTCGGATACGCTATAAAAAAGATCGGAGGGATTTTATGAAGCATCCAAACCGGAGACTGCCTCGTGTTCTGCGCGACCTGCTTCTCTCTGCACTCTGCGCGCTCCTTGTGGCAGTCGGTATGCACGTGTTTGTTTTTCCCGCCGCCTTCGCGCCCTCGGGCATGGACGGCATCGCCACCGTTCTGCAATCTCTCACCGGGCTCAACGCGGGGCTTTTTACCGCTCTGATCAACGCCCCCCTCCTCGTTGCCGCCTGGTTCGTGCTCAAGCGCAGGTACGTTCTCTACACGCTCCTCTACACGCTTCTGTTTTCCTTGTTTCTGTTTCTGCTCGCAAAAATCAATTTTTATCAATACGTCACCGATGACCGTATAATCCCCGTGCTATTCGGCGGACTCGCACAGGGGCTCACGGGGATCATGCTGCGCCTCGGCGCGTCGTCGGGCGGCGTGGACGTGATCGCCTCGATGATCCAGAAAAGGCTTCCGCACAAGCACACCGAAACCGTGATCTCCTGGATCAGCTATTCTGTCGTTCTCCTTTCCCTTCCCGTTTACCGCAGCCTCGAAAGCGCGCTCCTCTCGATCTTGGAGATCTACGTCTGCGAGCGCGTGAGCGCCTCCATTCTGCGCACCTCCCGACACGCCGTCCGCTTTGAGATCGTTGCACCCTCGCTCGATCCTCTCCGCTTCGAGATCCTCAACGAGCTCGGTCGCGGCGCAACCGTTCTGCACGCGCAAGGTCTGTTCAGCGGAAACGAAAAAAAGATGGTCGTCTGCGTTGCCGATTACCGTCAGATCCCCGCCCTCCTCTCCATCGTTTCCCGCCACCCAGACACCTTCGTCTGCTACGCCGACGTGATGGGCGTGCTTGGAGAGTTTGAACGGTGATGGGCGTTTTTGTCCCTCCAAACCACCCTCTCCCCTCCCAAGAACCTTCCCCAGCGGGGAAGGCTATCCGTGCAAGCTCGTTTTTGAGATAATAGACGGAATGTGCAAGTATAAATCGTTCGTTTTCGGGAGGCGAAACGCCTCCCCTACAAGTGATTTTTATGTTTTGATGATAGACGGAAAGATAGCAAAATCCGTTTGTTTTGTCAAGCAAAGGGCTTGTACAACACAAAAAATCAGCGCACGCCCTATCAAATTGCCTGTAGCCACGAACAATTTTGTACCGCATCACCGTGAACCAAAAATCCGTCCGTTTCCATTATCAAAAGCTACCCCGAAACCCCGACACAAGCTTCAAAAACGGCACCGTTCCAAACGCGGAACGGTGCCGTTTTTGAAGGCTCTTGGAGGGGGGTGAGGTTTGGAGAGGGGAAGCCTTCTCTCCTGAGAAGGTTTCCCCTCCTCCCCAAGTTCTTGACTTCCTCCGAAACACCAGCAGCTTGCTGATGATATAGTTGAGGATGATGACGAGGACGGCGGCGACGATGCGGAAAACGTAGACGTTGAGTCCAAGCCAGGTAACGAACACCAGCATGATCGCCTCCTGCAAAAGGAGCGTGAAGACTCTGCCGCCCGAAAAGGTGAGCAGCTCGCGCGTGATCGGCAAAAAGCCACGCTGCTTGCTTTCAAACACGAAGATACGGTTGGTTACGAAGGCAAAGAGCACCGCCGCGACCCACGCGATCACATCTGCCACGTGCACGAGCGCGGGAAGGGTCTGCATCGCGTCCGACCACAGGTAATAGAGCCCGAACGAGATCACCCAGTCGATCGCCGTGGTGAGTCCGCCAAAGATCAGATACAAGCCCTGCTCACGGTATTTTTGCCATAACGCCTTGATTGCTTTCATCAATTCTAAATCCTTGCTTTTTTATCCCAAACGGTATGTGGTCCCCTCTTTGGTGTCGATGAGCGTAACGCCCATTGCCGAAAGCTCGGCTCTGATGCGGTCTGCCTCGGCGTAATCCTTCGCTTGCTTTGCCGCGCGGCGCGCCTCGATCATTGCTTCGATCTTCTGTGTCAGCTCCGCATCCTGCGCGGGTGCCTCCTCGACCGTTTTCTGCTGCTCCGCTGCCTCCAGAAGGTTCAGGCAGAGCACCTGATCGTACTCACGCAGCAGCGCGAGCTTGGTGGCATCGTTGGTTTTTGCCTTAAGCGCGTCGTAGATCGCGGTCACGGCAAGCGAGGTGTTCAGATCGTTGTCAAGTGCCTTCACGAATCCCGCCTTCTGCTCCTCGAATACGGCACGGTCGATCTCACCATCCTCCTTGAGGGTGGCGATCTTCGCGATCAGCTTGTTGTAGGCGATCTTCATATTGTCCATATTCTCATAGGAGAACACGAGCGACTTGCGGTAATGCGACTGCAAGCAGAACATACGGTAGACCATCGGATCGTAGCCCTTGGACTCCAGCAGAGAGACGGTGAGAAACTCGCCCGAGGACTTGCTCATCTTGCCCGAATTGGTGTTCAGATGCAGCACGTGGAACCAGTATTTGCACCACGCGTGACCGAGATATGCCTCGGACTGCGCGATCTCGTTGGTGTGGTGGGGGAAGGCGTTGTCAATGCCGCCGCAGTGAATATCCAGATACTCTCCGAGGTTCTTCATGCTGATGCAGGAGCATTCGATGTGCCAGCCGGGGTAACCGATGCCCCAGGGGCTATCCCATTTCAGCTCCTGATCGTCGAACTTGGATTTGGTGAACCAAAGCACGAAATCCGCCTTGTTTCTCTTGTTGGAGTCCTCCTCAACGCCCTCGCGAACGCCAACGGCAAGATCCTCCTCCTCAAAATTGTTGAACACGTAGTACTGCTTCAGCTTGGACGTATCAAAATAGATATTTCCGCCCGCCTCATAGGCAAAGCCCTTTTCGATCAGCGAGGAAATGACGTGAATGAATTCGTCGATGCATCCCGTTGCGGGCTGAACCACCTCGGGGCGGCGAATGTTGAGCTTTTTGCAATCCTCAAAGAAGCAATCGGTGTAAAACTGCGCGATCTCCATCACGGTCTTCTTCTCGCGCTTCGCACCCTTGAGCATCTTGTCCTCGCCCGTGTCGGCATCCGAGGTCAGGTGTCCCACGTCGGTGATGTTCATCACGCGCGTGACGTCGTAGCCCGAATAGCGCAGATAGCGATCGAGAATATCCTCCATAATATAGGTGCGGAGGTTACCAATGTGCGCGTAGTGATAGACCGTGGGTCCGCAGGTGTACATACTGACCTTGCCCGGCTCGTGAGGAATGAATTCTTCCTTGGTTCTGGAGAGTGAATTGTATAATTGCATATCAAAAATCCTTTCTCTACGGATCAAATCATAAAACCGTTATTTTTTCGATCTGCCTTGATTTTTTGGCGGATGCTTTTTCTTTTTTGCCACCGAATAGCCGAACGTGCCGATGCGACGCCCCAGCTCATAGTATTCCCCGTGGGCATACGCGGCAAGCCCCGCGCGCTCAAGATGAAGCTTTCCGCTCTCGTCGAGCAGCTCCTCACTCACGTCCACCGCCACGATGTCGGCAAGGAACATATCGTGAGAGCCGAGGGGGATCACGTCGGTCACACGGCACTCAAGCGTGACGGGACTGTCCGAAAGGATCGGACATCCGATCACCGACGCCTGCTCGGTGGAAAGTCTACATCGCTCAAATTTATTGATCTTTGCGCCCGTATGCACACCGCACCAGTCGGCGGCGCGAACGAGCTCGCGCGTGGTGAGATTGATGGCAAACTCGCCGCTCTGTTTGATGATATCATAGGAACAACGCGCCGGACGAACCGAAATCTAGGTTTTCGGCGGAACGGTATTCACGATCCCCGTCCAGGCAACGGTGAACACGTTCTGCTTTTTCCCGTCCGCGCAGGTCACGAGCGCGGGCGGCACGGGTGCGAGGAGCGCACCGCCCCTCCATTGAAGCTTTCCCACCGTTTCACCTCTTTCCTCAAATCGATCTCAACGTTACTATTTTATGATTATAGCATATTTTTAGGGGCTTGTCAAGTCAAAGAACAGCGATTTTACAGTAAAAGGGGGTGAGTCAAATGCAAGCATGCATTTGGTACTCACCCCGTCGTTTTTGCTTTGCTGCTCAACGCCGCAAATTCCGCGCGTCAAAAAAGCCTACCGTCGGCTTTTTTGCGCAGGGGCTGCGCCAATGACGCAGCCCTTTTTGGGAAAATTCAAATTATCCTTCGATCAGGTTGGTAGGAAGCGTAACGGAAGCATCGCCGTAGGTGAAGGTAGCCGAGTAAGGGACCTCGGTCTCTTCCATTACAATGACGTACTCCAGCGCAACGAGCTTGCCGTCCTCAAAGTACAGAGCCACGCTCTTGATGTCCGCATAGTCCTCATCCGCGAGGATCTCGTCCGCTACGTACGCCTTCTTTGCTTCATCGTAGGTGTAAGTGTCCTGATCCTTGATGAACTCGGGCAGATAGTCCGCCATCATGCTTGCAAGGCGCTCGTCAACGGGATCGGTAACGGTCACCTTCTCGAACTTATCCTGCTCTCTGTCATATCTGTAGCCGTACCACTGCTCGCCAACGATCTCGTCGAAGTCCTCGTAGGACTCCTCCGCGCCGCTTTCGGTATCCTTCATCGTCTCTTTGCAATGGAACTTGTTGCCATCGCGCATCTGCATGATGGTCATCGTCTGATGATAAACGGGATGCGTAGCGGTAAAGGTGATCTTCCAGTTGGTGCCGAGATCAAACGCTGCCGTCCACTCGTCGGCGGTCACGGTCGTTTTGATCGCCTCGGTCTTGGTATGGGAGCAAACCGAGCAGGTGTAAACCTTCTCCTTGGCTTCATTCACAACGGGGTCGCCCCAGGTGTGCTCAGCCTTCTCGGAAACCTCGGTGCAGTCCTTGCCATCGCAGGCGTGCCAGTGATGGGTTGCATCCTTGGACCAATCGGACTTGAAGCTGTGCTCGTGTCCGCAGGAAGCGAATGCCGCAACGGCAGACAAAAGCAGGCAAACGGTAAGTAACATCGTAACGATCTTTTTCATAGCTTGTTTCTCCTTTGTTGTTTTTTGAAAGGATTTTCCTTTCTACGTTACAGTATAGCACACCCCACCGAAAAATGCAAGCGGAAACCGAAAAATATTTTTCTGTTAACGCCGCCCTTGTTTGGTAGAAGTGAAAATGCCATTTCCGGCGTGATTCCATTTTCTCGCGGTCACGCCTTCGGCTTTCAACCGCATTTCGCACGCGAAACCGAAAATGGAGGCACGGCTTCCGAACCATTGTTCCGCACCAACAAAAAGCCCGAGGCGATTGCCTCGGGCTTTTTGTTGCGAAAGAGCAGTAAAAAGGTGCGTAAATGTAGGTAAGAACAGTGAAAAGGTGTGTGATTTCACCCCGTTGTCTGCTCGTCAAATTGGAATTTGATGACTATGCTCGCTTTTTACGAAAACAACCTATCAAACAACCTAACCATATAATAGGCGGAAGATACAATATAGCTGCTAAAATAAGTCCAAAAAAGTTTTCAAGAATATCTAAGTGGAGTATACCGTTGTATTTGATATAACTTGATCCAAACAGTACAGATGACGATACATAAAAATCTTTAGTGTCTGTATCAAGATCGTTTGCGTTTACTTTTGTTTCATGCCAAACCGAAATTCTAGATTCACCTTTCACTTTTCCTGATAATGTAATATCAGAAGTACCGCTACAATATAGTGTAAAATCTTCTGTGTTTATATCGTATATGTTAGCTGTTGTTCCTTCAAATGAGAAATCAACATACATTTTTTCACACATTGGTGCTTGATAATCCAAAATCACTTCGCTGTCAACTAAAAGTGATGATATTGGTGCATATACTGTAACTTCAAACACGTCAAAGTCAATGTATAATCCCGTATCATAGTCATATGATGTGTCGTCAGTATGTACAGGAACATAACATTCATCGGAAAATGTAATAATCAAAGTGCTTCGTTCATCATTTGAACTATCACTTGTTGCAATTTTTAAAGAATCAAAAACATCTGCATTTGCCTTGATTTCAACACGGTATTCGTCGCTATTTATAATTTTCAAAATCGGAGTTGCACCAAGGATCCTTGTCTTTTTGCTGAATTTTGTAAGAGGGTCATGATCATTTAAAAAATATAGTCGGTCAAATTCGGAAAATTCGAACTCACGTATTACGATATTTTGCTCAAATGAAGAAATGGCATATTCAGAATCTATTCTTTCTTCGTTATTCAATTCGTTATTCAAATAATAAAACAATATCAATATAGCGATTGAGATAATAAATAAAACTGCAAAGAATATAATCTTAATTTTCCTCATACAAAAACACCTCCATTTTACAAATTCTTATTTATCGGTGAGTTTATTATATCACACTTTGGTAAATAAATCAAGGCAAAACCTTGTATATCATCAATTCCGCAAGGAATTGCATATCATCAACACGAAGTGTTGTATATCATCATTGCGAAAGCGGATACAGCCTACGGCTGATGATATACTCGCTAAGGCGTGATTGATATACCATTGCTTTCGCAATGGATAAACAAAAAAAAGGAACTTTTGGTAGACAAAAGTTCTTTTTTTGTTGGTGCGGATAAAGGGACTTGAACTCCGTACAAACGCCGTCTTTCGTTTTCCTGAATTTTTTACCCATTTCCGGCGTGATTCCGTTTTCTCGCGGTCACGCCTTCGGCGATGATATACACGCTGACGCGTGATGATATACCAT
>JAFTJB010000098.1 GCA_017456625.1 Clostridia bacterium | reverse complement strand
AAGCAAGCTTTTGGGGTTGGAAATGAGAGGTGTGAAATCGGTCATTGCACCGATGCCGATGAAGATCAGGCATGGATACAAACCCGTTTTGACGCCGATGTACAGGATATCAAGCAGACCTCCGTGCTGAAGGACCTCCAGATAATCGATCGATCCGCTGGTCATGAAATACTCCGAATGGAACATTCCGCCACCGGGAAGATTGGTCAAAAGCATACCGATCGCGATCGGGAGCAGGAGCAGAGGCTCAAATCCGCGCCCGACTGCGAGATAAACCAATACGCACACGATGCCAAGCATGATGATCGTCTGCCACCACTGTGCATCCACGCTCGTGATCAGTCGATAAACACCTGTCGATTCCCAGAAATTGAGTAAACTATCCAGTAAATCCATGAAAAGTGTTCCTTTCTGTTAGGTGGTTGTTTTCAAAAAAGGAATATCAGTTCAGGGTTACCAATACCGCATCGGTTGCAACGGAAGAGCCCTGGGTTGCCTCAACGGAAGCAACAACACCGTCTGCGGGAGCCATGATGTCGTTCTCCATCTTCATTGCCTCGAGAACGCAAAGAACGTCGCCCTTCTTCACTGCGTCGCCGGGCTTTACGTTGACCTTAATGAGGGTACCGGGCATGGGAGCCTTGACAGCGGTTGCGCCTGCCTTACCTGCGGGAGCGGGAGCTGCTGCGGGTGCGGGAGCTGCTGCGGGAGCGGGAGCTGCTGCGGGAGCGGGAGCCGCTGCGGGTGCGGGAGCTACTGCGGGAGCAGGAGCCGCTGCGGGAGCAGGAGCTGCTGCGGGAGCGGGAGCAACGTAAGGAACGTAGGTAGCGCCTGCAGTCTCTTCTACAACAACGTCATATACAACACCATTAACTGTTACACGATAGTTCTTCATAATATTCACCATAAACCTTTCTTATTATAAGTTGTTTGTTTTTATAATATTAAAATCTTCTGCGCGCGTTTGCGGGAGTTGCTCTCTTGAAGGAAACAACGCGGAAATTGCTCGTGTTGCCCTCCTCCGCTCTTGCGGCGGTAATTGCGGCGGTGATCGCCGCGACGATCGCGCCCTCGTCCTCGGATGCGGCAATTGCGGCGGCTATCGCTGCGGCAAGCGCGGCATCATCTGCGTTGGGTGCGGGAGCGTTTTGTACCGACTTCTTCTCGGCCTTATCGCCCTTGTGAATGATGTGATGCATGATCTCGATCGCCGCCCAAAGGAGTGCCAGAACCAAAAAGATGGTCAGCATTCCCTGCAGGGCTACAATACCCGCAGTGGATGCGCGGTCACCGAAGCTCATTGCCAAAACAGAAACGTTCATTTTACTACCTCCGATCAAAGAGGAAGATTGCAGTGCTTACGTGCGGGAGCCACACCGTTTTTCATCATGAGCATATAAACTGCCGCGCAGATACGCTGACGAAGCTCTGCGGGAGCGATGACGTCATCGATGCTGCCGTCGCAAGCTACCGCCTCGGCGGATGCGCACTTCTCTTTCCATTCCTTCTCAAGATCGGCACGGCTGACCGTTTCGGTGATCTTATCGTTCCAAAGGAACGCGACGGCGGAGGCGGGAGCCATGACGCTGATGACTGCCTCGGGAAGCGCGTAAACCATATCCGCGCCAAGTGCCTTGGAGCCCATAAGCGTGAATGCCGCACCGTACGCCTTACCTGCAACGACCGTTACCTTTGCGGTGGTCGCGCTTGCGTATGCCATTGCGAGCTTGCCGAGCTGAGTTGCAAGAGCGTTGTCCTCTGCCTCGCGGCTCATTTCCACACCGATGCTATCGGTCAGGGTTACCACGGGGATCGAGAAGGCATCACAGAAGGAGATCAGCTTTGCTGCCTTTGCGGCACCCTTTGCAGTGATGACGCCGTCAGCGCTCTCTGCATTGTTGGCAACGATACCGCAGGTCACGCCGCCAAAGGTCGCAATTCCCGTGATCATTTCCTCCGCGTAGCCTGCGCCGAGCTCTACAAAGCTCTCGGCATCAACGACTGTATCGATCAATGCCTTTCCGCAAACGCCCTCAACGGAAACCTGACGGTTCTCATCATCGGAATTCTCGTTTGCAAAGCTGCCCTCTTCGTTATTCGCGGGAAGGAGCTCGATGAGCTTACAAGCCTTTGCGATCGCATCCGCCTCATCCTCTGCGAGGACAGAAGCAAGACCGCTCTGCATAGTGTATTCTGCCTCACCAACCTCTTTTCCAATCAGGAAAGGAGCATTGACAAAGAGCTTGGATGCTTCCTTAATCGTAACCACGACGTCAAACATTGCCGCGACCGTTGCAGACATACCCGAGCAGATACCCGTGATGATCGCGATCTGCGGAATGACGCCGGATGCATCGCTGACAACGCGAAGCAGCTTGCCGTATGCCGCCATTGCGTTCGCTCCGTCACCGATCATTGCGCCCGCGCTATCAAACATACCGATAACGGGTGCGCCGTTCTTCATCGCAAGCTCATAAAGCTTTGCGATCTTCTCTGCCTGCAATGCGTCAAACGCACCGCGGGTACGATCGCTGTCCTGCGAAAACGCGTAAACCAATTTGCCGCCGATCGCACCGTAACCGCAAACGACTCCGGTCACAGCACCGTCCGCGCGCTTTACAAACGCGCCGGTCTCGACAAAGGTTCCGTCATCGAATAGAGCGGCGATTTTTTGACTGCCGACTGTTGTGCCTTTCTCCATAAAGACGACCTCCAAATTTGAATATTCATCGGGATTTTTCGAGCATTTTTATCAAAAATCCTCTTTTACCCCATTTTAATGAAATTATATCACAACCGTTACATTTTGTCAAGGAAAGAGAAAAATAAGATATGAACAAAATGTAAACCTTTGTCAAAGTCTTAACAAAAAGATCCTCCCGCAGTTTGGTGTGATACTCCTAACGGAGCATCACGCTTCCCTGCAAGAGGATCTTATCTTTAGGATTTTGGCGCCATATCGGGAGAAACGATGATGTCGTTTACACTACCGTTGATGACGCGCTCGGTGTCGGTTACAAAGCTTTGCAGATTACTTGCATCCACAAAGAACATACCATACGCACGTCCCTCCTCGGTAAGTGCACGCCAATCGGTGGTCGCCGCCCCGTTTTGGTCATACGCGCTGACCGTTTCGATGGTCAGATAGGAATGTCCGCTATAGGTGTAGAAGCGGCAGATCTTTGCCATGCTGTTCCCGCGCAGGTCGACAGCACGGAAGTAGATGATCAGATCGCACGCCTCATCCGGCAACGCGCGGCAATCGGCAGGCGTATAGCCGTCCGCCACGCCATCCCCCGTAAAGTCCGCCGCCGCCAGCTTCTCCAATTCCTTCTCGTCCATATAGCCCTCAAGTGACATATACTGAAGGATCTTGTAGTAATTACGGAAGTTTTCAAGTGCGGGAATGGTCTCGGTCTTTTGCATGCCCGTATCCGTGGTATAAGGACGGTTGATGATATAATCCAGCAGCTTTTCTCCGCTTCCCGTATTGGCATAAACCTTAAGCTTATCGCTTGCCTGACCGTTTTCGATAGTGGAGTTACTCTCGCTGTTATCCAAGCGGAATTTATAATTTTTATTACCTGCAACGATCTCAAGATCGGTCATATACGCGATCTCGACCGTGTTGAAGCGATCACTGTACCACTTCTTCTCGTTCCACTCAAGGAAAGCAAAGTGCCGCTGATCGACCTCCACGATCATATCGTAGTGCGAGGATGCAACGTAGTATTTTCCGTCGATCCTCTCGGAGATGAGGATCTCGTTGACAATATATACGTCTCCCGATTCGCGATCGTAGTGATACCCCGTTTGGGTCGCATCGACCCGCTTTGCAAGCGCCTCGACCTTTGCCTCGAGATCACCCGTCTCAAGCATTGCGCTCTCGTTGATCTTCTCCACGGAATATCCAAGATCCATCAGAACGCCTGCGAGGAAGGTATAAACGTCGTACAAATGTGATGCTTTATCGTAGAACACGCCGTTCTCAAGGTAGTATCCCATCGACTCCAGCGTATCGCGCGCAAGCTCAAAGGTCAGCTTTTCCAGATCGCTCTCGGTGTACTGACGGAGAATGGTCTTTGCCTCCTCGAGGATACGCTCATGGAACTCTTCGGTCGATTCGTAATTCTGCTTGGTGAGGATCTCGTTACGCTCAAGCAGATTGTAACGGAAGCTGATGTGATGAACGTCTCCGCGCTCGCCTCCGTTGAAGAGATATTCCTTGATCGCCTCCTCGGTGACACCGAGCTTAACACAGGAAATATCGGACATCTGATGCAGGCTGGCAAGAACGCTGAAGATACTGTCGGAATCCAGGAAATAGCCGCTTTTAATGTCGGAATTCGTTGTATAGGGATGCGTTGCGTAGAAGGAATGCTCACGGTCAAACAGATCCCAATACGAGAAATCGACGATCGCCTCCTGGTGTGCCGCGGTGAAATCTCCGCCCTTGAGGAAGGAATATGCATTGCCGAGAGAGACGTTTCCTTTCTCGAGCAAGAAATCCTTGACCATCAGATAGGTCGTTGCGGTCATGGGATGGATCACAGTGGGCGTTACCATCGCCTCGATCGATTTGACAAGCGTGGGCGCTACCGTGGGGCTCATAATATAGACCGAATCTCTGCCCTCCAGCTTTGCATAGTATCCCGCGCCCGTGAGTGTGACGTTACCGACACGGACGGTGTAGGACGAGCCCTCCCCCGTTGCCGCGCAGGAGTTGCCCTCCTCATCAAACGCACGCTTGGTAATGGTGAACACGATGGGATTATCCGCATCGGAGAGACCGTAGCTTGCGTAATTGATGCTACCGTCCTCGTTTTTCGGCGCGTCGACCGATTTCAAATTGAGCTTCTCAATGGTCAGCGTATATCCGCAAGCGGTCGCAAGATTTGCAAACGCGTTGGCATCGAGGATATTGATACGTCCCTCTCTTCCCTTGAGATACGCAATGCCGTTGGCGTGGCGCACGACCTCAAAGGTCTCGCTTTGATTTTTGACAACGATGGAATAAATGTCGGATTGTGTGATCTGCGGATACATCATGACACGCGCATCAAAGCCTAAAAGCTCACCGATGTCCGCATCGTAGCTGTCTACCATCGCATAGAGCTTGCATTTTCCGGTCTCCTGATCGATGGAATACTGATTTCCGCTGATGGCAATATGATATCCGTCTGTATTCACAGGCATCTTGTCATCGTCATCGTACATTCCCCACACATCCCCGACCTTCTTAATATAGTAGGTCTTGGCATGGCGAGTGCCGTCCTCGGTATAGTAGACGTCCTCGATCGCGGTGACCGAGAGGATGTCGTTGACGATGACCGTAGCGACTGCAAGCAGGACGATCAGTACCGCAAGGCAGACAATGGCGATCCTCTGTTTTTTGAGGACAGACGTGCGCTTGGTACCCTGCTTTTTGCTCCATCGAGCCTCCAGGCGAACGTCCTCCTCGGCGGAAAGCAGCGTCTCAGCGCTCACGCGCTCCTCGCCAAGATACCAGCCGTCAAAGGCAAAGCCCGCGCGCTCCGGTATTGGCAAGTCACCGATCGCCTGTCCCGAGACCGCCTCGCGGCTCTGCACAGGAGAAGTGCCCTTTCCCGCATCAAATATAAGATTGATGATTAGTTCTTCTTGTTTCATCCGAAATTGATACCTTTCTTTCGGGATAATTGATTAATGGCGCGTCTTTCTTCTGACAAGGCAGTACACACCCGCAACGGTAAATACAACGATGGGAAGAACGGCGAGCACCACGGTCCAAACGGTAGCTGTGAAGGCATTGTAAACCTCTTCGTCGACCGTATCGCTGTGCAGGACCTTGAAGCTGAGTCCGACGGGCTCGACCTCGTGCCCCATAGAGCGAAGGATCGCCATCAGTGCATCCGCGTTTCCGTACGTGTCGCTTTGCAGCATCGCGTTGGAAACCATGTTGACCGAACCGACCGCGCAAACGTAGGACGCCTCGGTCGCGTGCGTATATCCGCTTCCCTCACTGATGTTGGAATCCTGATTGGTGATCGTCATGAGACGGAAGGGTGCTTTGGAATACACGATGGGATTGTTGTCCTCATCGAGCAGGTGCTCTCCGTTTTTGACCGCATATGCCGTAGCATCACTGCTGGTCAGAAAAAGGTCGTATATATTTCTTATATTTCCGTTGCCCGAATAGGTCGCGTAATTGTAGCGATCCGTGCTGTCATCCTCGTTGACGTAATAGACGTTACGGTAGGAGGAGGAATAGCGGATACCGATCGCGTTGCTGAAAATGACCTTCGGAGAAGCGCCGTACTCGCGCATATCCTCCGTCCATACCGCTGAGGGAGCCTTGGTCTCATACTGACCGATGAGGTTGGTCGCTTGCGACTTGGAATCGAGCGACGAGCTCGGATCGGTGAGCTGATAGATGCCGTCTCCGTCGTATCTCTCAAAGGCAATTCCCCATTGCTCAAGATATTCCTCGAGGATGGGTAGCTTGGGGGTATCGGCATTGGCAAAGATCATATAGGAATAGGACTTTGCAAGGTAATCCTGCAGCTTTTTGATCTCTGTGTTTGCCGTGGGATCCTTGAAATTCGCACTGAAATCGCTCTTGGGCGACAGCGTAACGATCAAGCGGCAATTCTCGGGGATCTCCTCACGGGAAAGGTCAATATTTCTCACCTCGTAGCCCGCGCTCTCAAGCAGCTTGCGAAATTCGCTGTACTCACTTCCCTCTGCCATGACGTTGATCTCTCCATGGTTGGTGGTAAGCGCACAGATCGGCTTCTCCGCCTGCGTGACGGCGAGGATATAAGAAACGAAGTTCTTCTCTCCGTGGTATGCCCACGGCGTTTCCGCGCCTGCCTCTGAATAAACGTAGAAATTGCGCGTTGTGGTGACACGAAACTCACTTCCGCTGGAAATGATGATGTTGGATTGGTAGATCTCCGAATAGGAGTTGCTTCTGTACGCATCTACCGACGAAGGGTTGGTCCATACGTTGGTGGTCTTGACCTCGATCGTATCGGGAAACTCCTTTTGCAGCGAGAGCGCGGTGTAATAAACGTAGCGCATCCGCTCGCTTGCGATCAGCATATCGGGGTCGGCACAGAAGATGATATCGACCTTGACGGGGCTCTCCCCTGCCGCAGATCTGACGCGGTTGATCTCGGCAAACGCCTGCTCAAGCTGGTGTTCGGTCTCGGGCATGAGCGAATAGAGCGTGGTGGTTTTTTCGGTCAGATCTCCCTCACTTGACAGGGTGTAGTAGGATTCGGGCGACATATCCAGAAAAAGAAGATTGCCCGAGAAAAGCGCGGTCGCGCCGATGTTGAGAAGCAGCACGGCGGCGATAACTGCCGCAACGATACCGATCGAGATAGAGCCGTGTCGGAGCTTCTGACTGTTTTTATTGAATAATTTCATAAATTGCAATCATCCTTTCTCCGAATTCAGGCACGGCGGCGACGGACGAGGATCACGATACCCAAGATCGCGATCACGCCTGCGGGAATGACCGACAGACAGATCGTCCAACGCAGCATCTGTGCGGTAGTGATCGTAGAGATCTCCGAGGTCGCAAAGGGCTTCACACGGAGTCCCTCGGTGGTATCGGTCTGTCCCATGATCGAGAACAAGCGCTGCAAAACGTCGGGATTTTCATAAACAGCGGACTGAAGCTGATCGCGCACCGCAAAATCGGCAGACGCGATCACACTGACAAACGAGCTGCCTCCCGTTGCGTTCTTCTGCTCGGTAAGGGTCATGAGCATGATATCGGAGCCGTCGGATGCAACGCCGTTTGCCCAAAGGACCGCTCCCCGGGTTGCGTCATAGACGCTGTGGAGCGTACGCGCGCCCTTGGTGTAGGTGCCGTTGCCGCCTGCGGCATAATCGCCGGCGTGCTTGAGTGCGGTCGCGTTCTTGAAGACTGTGGTGCTCTCCGTATTCTTGAAGCGCTCCTGCACCGATGCGGAATCGGAAAGCTCACCGTAGATGGTATATCCGTCCGAGGTCAGCGACTGAGAGGTGTCCTGCACCGTGTGGCGGTAGGTCTTTCCCGTCGCGTGGTCGGTGTGATAGGAGGTCTCCACGCCCCATGCCTTGAGGTATCGCTCCATTGCTCCGAGCGTGGGGGTTCCGTTGGAGAGGAAAACGAGATATCCGTTGCCGTCCTTGGCAAGGAAGCTGTCCAGCTTTTTGCTCTCCTCAATGCCCTGCGAATCATCCAGGTCGGAATTGGGGTTATAGGTGATGAGAAGCGTGCACGCAGCGGGGATGTCCTCATCCGCGAGGTCAAAATTCGTCACAACGTCATAGCCCGCCGCATCGAGCAGATACACCAGCTCGTAATCGTAGAATACCTCTCCGTGATTACCCGTGAGGCAAGCCGTCTCCTGCGTACGGTTGACGGCAGAAATGATCGCCGCCGCAAGGGTACGCTCACCGACGTAGCCCTGCACGTTCTCTCTCTTCGCATCGGCAAAGACAAAGAACTCCTTGAGCTGATAAACGCGGTAATAGTCGTCACAAACCACGATGATATCTGTGGTATTGAGATCGATCGCCTCCCCCGTTTGGGGATCGGTCGTATAATCGCGGAAATGATCGGGATTAAGGAACAGATCGTAAAACTCCAGCACCACGCGGTCATACCGTGCGTCCAGAGATTTTGCGGTGTGGTAGAGATAGCTCTGCACCGCATCCTCCCTCCAAACCTCCTCCGTATCACAGAAAAGAATGCGGACGTTGGAGGTGCGCTTTGCCGTATTCTCGGCGGTTGCGGCGGCAAAGGTGCTGTCAAGCAGCGTATAGCAGACGTTCGTTACGTCGTAATTCGCCTCCGCGTTCATGGGAACGTTCCACTCATAGCGAGTGGCGAGCGAGCCGAAAAGCGAGTTGATCAGGACCACCGTGACCACGACCAGAACGGTCAGCACCGTGGAGATCCCGATATAACGCGATCTTCGGTTTCGGAAAAACCGTTTTTTCATAAACTGTGTCCTCCCGCGCGATCAACCCCAACGGCGTTTGTCGTAAACGCGAACGGTAAGGAACAAAAATACAAACGCAAGAGATGCGTAGTACAGTAGTGCGGCAAAATCGAAAATGCCGTTGACAAACGCGTTGAAGCGGCTGAGGACGGAGACCCAATCGATGACGTAACGGATCACGTAATTTGCGATAATGGGTTGTCCGTCACTGTCGGTGAGCATATTGACCACACTGAGCAGCACCATAGCGGCGATCACACCGACGGTGATGACTGCGGCGGAGAGCTGATTCTCGGTCAGTGCGGAAATAAAGGTACCCACCGCGATCAGCGCGGCGCCGAGCAGAATGATCGCGATCACACCGCCGACGATCTGTCCCGTGATCGGACCGATCTGCGTCAGCTTACTGCCATCCTCCAGCGCGGATTCGGATGCGCCGATGATATAAAGCGGCAGGAAATTGATGCAGGAGATCAGCACACCCGCGACGTACATGGTCAGTGCGGCAAAATACTTGCCCAGAACCATGCCCGTGAGGGTGACGGGCGCCGTGAGCAGGAGTTGCTCCGTGCGGAGCTTCTTCTCCTCCGCAAACAGGCGCATGGTCAGAAGCGGGATCATGATGATCAGTGCGAAAACGAGAAAAATGAAATACTGCGACGTGCTGTAGGTTGCGGATACGATGGTCGTGTAGCAGCAAAGCAACGCAGAAAACGCAAGAAAGATCCCAAGATAGATATATCCGATGGGATTGATGAAATAAGAACGCATCTCTTTACGGTAGATGGCAAGCATAGTAGAATTCCTTTCCCAATTTGTTTTTTACAAGGATCAATCCTCGTCCTCTTCCTCGGTCACGGTGGCAGACGCCTCCGCTCTCTGTCGCTTTGCATCCTCGTAAAGCGTTTCACCGAGCGACCTTTCAAGGACTGCGCGATCACGGCGACCGCGACGTGCGGTGCGCTGTCTTGCGGTGACTGCCGCCGCACGCGTTTCCTCGGATCTTTCGACAACGGAAATGAAGATATCCTCCAAATTCATGCCGAGCGCCTCCATGCCGACCAGAGGCCAGCTGCGCTCCGCGAGCATATAGAACAGCTTCTTGCGGATATCTGAGCCCGGCTCACTCTCAATCATGTAGGAGCAAGCATCACCGTCGCGCTCTGCCAGCGCCTCGGCGTATGCGATTCCCGAAAGTCCGTGCAATGCGGCAAGAACCTCCTTTTGGGGACCCGCGATCTTGACGTTGAAGCGGCGGTTGTTCTCTACCACGTGCGAAATGTTCTCGGTCTTCTCGTTCGCAACGATCTTGCCCTTGTTGATGATGACGATACGGTCACAGACCGCCTGCACCTCCTGCAAAATGTGCGTGGAGAGAATGACGGTGTGATCCTTGCCGAGTCCGCGGATCAGGTTGCGGATCTCAATGATCTGCTTGGGGTCAAGTCCCACGGTGGGCTCATCAAAAATGATGACCTTGGGGTTACCCACCAACGCCTGCGCGATGCCGACTCTCTGACGGTAGCCCTTGGAAAGCGTACGGATGACACGGTGATATACGTCACGGATCTTGACAGTCTCGCAAACCTCCTCCAAATGAGATTTGCGGTCCAGCTTGCATCCCTTGAGCTCATAATTGAAGTTGAGATACTCCTCAACCGTCATATCCAAATAAAGGGGCGGTTGCTCGGGCAGATATCCGATCAGCTTCTTCGCGCCGAGCGGATCACGTAAAATATCGATCCCCGCGATCATTGCCTTTCCCGACGTAGAGGAAAGGTAGCCCGTGAGGATATTCATCGTAGTACTTTTACCTGCACCGTTGGGACCGAGAAATCCAACGATCTCCCCTGACTCGACCTCGAAGCTGATGTCGTCCACGGCACAGTGATTGCCGTAATTTTTCACAAGATGTTCGATCTTTATCATAGAACTCGGAAATTCCTTTCTTTTGCAAAATCCTTCTTTTCCCCGAACGCTCCGTTCGGTCACAATACAGAATTATTGTACCATATGTTTATGAATACGATATGAACAAGAATAAAAAACATCCATTTCTTGCTGATAATTTGGTGAAGAATTCATGTAAAATTACAACGTCCTTTCTTTTTTCATCTTTTTTTGGATTTGTTGCATAAACGCGGAACAGAAGGCAAAAATAATGACAGCAAAGGCAAGCCCACACTTGTCCGTTCCTGCAAAACATTTCAGAAAAAGCAAAGGAGTTTTTTACTATGTGGAAAAAGTGGAAGGAATCCAAATTTTACAAAAAGATGCGGCAGGTGCGTGTCAACCGCGCGGTCTATCTCTCCGCCGTGATCATTCTGGTCACGCTCGCAGTCATCCTTGCCGTCAGCGCAGCGCTCAACCGAGCAAAGAAGAACGAGACGGAGGAACCGCCCGCGATCACCGACGCAACCCCCGATCAGAACACCCCTACCCCCGACGACTCTCTCCAGACGGGCACCGAGGATAAGGTTCCCACGCTTGCACTCCCCACTGCGGGCAAGCTGCTCAAGGAGCACAGCACCGACGTACAGGTCTTTTCTCAAACCATGAAGGATTACCGCGTACACCTCGGCGTTGACATTGCGTGCGAGGCAAGCGCGCCCGTATGTGCCGCGGCAGACGGCACCGTTGCGCAGATCTGGGAGGACCCCATGATGGGATGGTGTGTCGCCATCACCCATGCGGGAGATTGTGTAACCGTGTACAAGAATCTCGCCAAGGATATGGCAGAGGGACTTGCGGTAGGCTCTGCGGTACTGCAGGGACAATTGATCGGTCAGGTCGGAGACAGCGCACTCGTTGAGATCGCGGAGGACCCCCATCTCCACATGGAGATGACCGTCAAGGGGCTTCAGGTCGATCCCATGGAGTATTTCAGCCAATCGGTCGTCAACACCCTCACCGAGGACGAGATCTACGAGGACGGAAAATAAACCGAAAAAGAACGCACACACGTAGCTTCGTGTGTGCGTTTTTTGATCAATGCTTGTCAAAAAGCAATTCGGGAGCCTTGAAGGGACGGCGGAAGAAATTCTCGGAGAGCGGTATACCGTCCTTCTTGTGCAGGATAAGATTGAGGAGCATTTGAATGTCCTCCGCGGCGTGATCATGTCCACCGTCGCGATAATACCAAAAGAGCTCTTTCTCGGCATCCAAAAGCTTGTACGCCTCTCCTGCCGCCATAGTGGTCATCCATGAACCGAGCGGATTTGCCCAGATATCGTGCAACGCCTCCGCAACAAAAAGCGTACGCGGCGCGACTAATGCCTTGAGGAAATGTGAATCAAAGGGCAGCTTTTCGGGATGATCGACGTATTCTTGCATCCCCTGCCCCATCCAGAATGGGAAATTACGCATCAGATCCGAGAGCATCTCACTGCTTTTGATCCGCCCTCTTGCATCGATCGCCGTGGTCTGCGTGCGATAGCAGCTACACGAGCCTGCGCAGGTCTCCACGGGGTTGACGATAGTGGCGCGTTCGTCGCACACACCTGCAAGCATTGCGGTCTTTCCACCGCGCGAATGTCCCGTGAAGGTAACGGAGGAAAGATCGACAAGCTCCAGCTTGATCAAGGCGTCCAAGCATCGGGAATAGCCCCATGCCCAAGCACCGATCGCGCCGAAATCATATTCGGGATACGCCCGATAGATCGCCGCGCTACGTCCTGCGTTTTTGTTGTCGGGTGCAATCTCGGTACGGTCGAACAACGCCCAACCGATGCCCGCCTTCATAGGCGGTTCGATAAACTCGGAGCGCGTAAAATACCCAAAGCATCCGTCACCATCCACGATCACGGGAAAGCTTCCCTCCGGGGCGGAGGCAGGGCGACCGACACGCATGACAAAGGAGACGGGCATTTCCCGTTTGCCCGACAGAATACGGTAAGTGCTCCACGTACTTCCGACGAAAAGGGGCTCGACCTCCAAAAATTCGGGCTTGGGCGGCAACTTACCGTATTGGAGCTCCACGGCGGTGCGGTAAAGCTCCGCGCGTCTCGACTCCCAATCCTCGCGCGACACGACCTTTTTTCCATTGTCATTCGTGAACAGGTCGGGCAAATTCCCCAACACCTTGTATTCAAGCACGTCCAGCATTTGACCACGCTCCTCTTCCTTAATAACTTCAGTATAGCATAAAAAAGAAGATTTTGGTAGTAAAATATTGCGCAATCATTTAAATTTTTTGTCCCTTGTCGCGGGATTGTTGATCAATTTTCCGTGCTCATCAAAGCGCGAGCCATGACAGGGACAATCCCATGAATGCTCCTGCGCGTTGTATTTGAGCGCGCATCCAAGATGCGTGCATCGCGGCACGGTCGGTGTCAGAATTCCCATTACGCTTTCCATCACGTTTAGAGCAAGCTGTGGGCGCAAGATCGAGCGAGATGGCGAAAAAATTGTCGCGTTACGGTTTTTACGTCCTCTCACCAAGTCGCACAAAAGCCTTGCCGCAACCATGGCAGAGGTCATGCCCCATTTGTTGTAGCCCGTTGCGACGTACAGATCCTCGGTTGCCGCGGAATACTGCCCGATATACGGAATCTCATCGAGCGTCATGCAATCCTGCGTTGCCCAACGTGCGACTACTCGCGCGCCCGGATAATGCGACCGCGCAAACGCCTCAAGCTCCTGCCAGCCGCCTCCCGGCTTGCCCGTTCGGTGTCCCCCGCCGCCAAGAAGCAGCAAATCGCCCCACGTGCGAAAAGACATTCCCTTTTCGTTTTCGTCCACGTACGATCCGTTTAATTTTGTAGCATTTTCGAGGGCAATCACGTAGGAGCGGTGCTGATACAGCTTTAAAAAATAGGAACCGTGCTGATTCAAAAACGGAAAATGCGTGGCAACAATGATCCTTTTTGCGCAAACGCGACCGTGCTTTGTGACCGCACCATCCTCCCGCAGCTCGATGATTTCACTGTTTTCGTAGATCGGCAGATCCTTTGCAAGCGCATACAAAAGCTTGAGCGGATGGAACTGCGCCTGTTCGCCGACCCCCACCGCGCCCGCGACCTCAAAAGGCAGCTCGATCGAATCGTAAAACTCCGCACGGCATCCAAGTCGCTTGAGTGCCGCGACCTCGCGCTTGATCTTTGCGCAGTCGTCACGCGAGTATACAAATGACGGACACCGCTCAAAATCACATTCGATCCGTTCTGCGAGCGATGCGTATTCGCGCATTGCCTCCTCCTGCGCCAAAAGATACCCTTTTGCCGTCTCCAAACCGAAGCGCGCGATCATCCGATCATAGATCGCACCGTGCAAAAGCGTGATCTTTGCGGTCGTATTTTCGGTAACGCCTCCGCAAATGCGCCTTGCCTCAAGCAAAACGCAACCAACGCCCGCCTTCTGCAATTGATACGCACACAAAACCCCCGTAATTCCGCCTCCAATGATGAGCACGTCGGTCTCCCTGCGCCCCTCAAGCACGGGAAAGCTTGGCGCATCGGTCGTTTTTTTCCATATTGAACGTTTGTCCATACGATCACCTCTCTTTTTTGAGGTTAGTATGTGAGGAATTCTCAAAAATTATGAAAGCGGCGGGCAAATGCCCACCGCAGGAAAACAGTATTAAACAGGCAACCAAGCCGCAATGACGGTCTCCCAATCGCGTCCCGCAGAGCCGTAATCGACAAGCGAAAACGCCTTGCCGTCTGCATCCTTCATTACGCAATGGACGAGCGTTTTGACGTTCGGCAAGCAGTCGTCATTTTCGGAAATCGCATAGACGGGTGTGCCGTTTTCAATTTGGAAGGTAAATTTGGATGCCGCATCCTTCCCCATTCTCGAATCCGCCGCCAAGGTGATCGGACCGCGCATAAGACAGACAAAATCGTCATCCTCCGGCTTGTGCTCAACGTGCATGGGACCCGCAAGATATGCCTCCTTGGTGGTCAAGGAGCGATCGGTGTAGACCAGATCGGTATCCCACGCTTCGGGCTTAACCACGCGGAGTGCCATTTCCAACGAGAGCACGATCTCGGTCGTCTCCTCGGTCAAGGCAACCGTCGCGTAGCCGTCCTTGTATTCATATGCACGGTCAATGGCAAATTTTTCTACCCACGCGGGAATACGGAGCTTGCAGAGGATCGGGGCGTTTCCGCTCTTTTTGACGGTCAGACGGATCTCTCCATGCTTGGGATAGCCGCCCGCGACGTTGACAGAAACCTGCTCTCCGCCAACGGTGAGCGCATACGCACCTTCATCGTAAAAATTAACGATCAAGCCATCCGCGTCGGTCATAACCGCGCTCGTCAAATAGCTACCCATGCCCGCGGCACTGATGCACGCACAGCAGCCGTAGAAGGTGCCATCGGGAAGCATCTGATGACCGCCGATCTGAACGCCGCGGCACTCGGGCGTGAGCGGGCTGTAGCTATCCACGGGAAGGACGGTATCCACGTATCCGTCCAGCTTGAGACGAACGATACATTTTTGGTGGAGATATTTGGGATAGCTCTTATGCTCGGTGTTGAGCGCGCCGCGATACGCATTGTAGAACGCCTGCTCGATCTGATCCGCAAAAATACGGTCTCCCGTAAGGCGAAGCAAACGCGCGCAGAATTTCATCCACGTGACCGTCACGCAGGTCTCCTGTCTGACAACGTCGGAGTAGGCAGTCTGCCGTTTTTTGGTGTGGTCGAGCAGCTCGTGCGTGGCACCGAGCGAGCCGATGACGGACACGTCGGACTCGATGAGCGCACGACCGAAATTGATCGCCGCGGTTTTGTATTTTTCGATCCCCGTAACCATGTAATATTCAATGAGTCCCTCAAAATTGGAGATCATCTCATATGCCTTGGACACGCCGTACTGATAGGGATAGAGCTTATTTTCGTATGCAAGCTCGAAAATATTTGCCATCGAGGAGCCACCCTGACGGATGATATGCTCGGAAAAATCGAGGTATCTCTTCTCGCCTGTAATGACGTAAAGACGAACGAATGGCTCGAGAATGGAGGAGGAATTCAGTCCGCCCCAGCTTCTGCCCGTTTGCAAAACGGTGCGCTTGCCTTCCCCGTCACCGACCCTTGCAAGGATCGCATCCGCGCATCCGCAGAGGAAGGAGACGATCTCCGCCTTGAGTGTCTCGTCGCGACAAATGTCATAGTAATATTCCAAGCCGAGCAGAACGTACTTGCGGCACCACATATCCCAGCCGTCCAGCTCATGCTCGCGGCGATAGGAGGAAACTCTGCCGTCCGACTCCGCAACGGTCAGAAGATCGCGTACCGTATCGCTCATTACGCTGTAAAGCTCCGCATCGTGCGATGCCTCCCATACCATTGCAGCACCGCGCATCATCTTACCCCAATATTCGCCGCGCCAACCGAGATTGTCGCCATCCTGTTGGTCACGGAACACCTGTACGAATTTTTTCCATAGCTTTCGGTCGGTCAGGGACTCTCGAGTGAGAAATTCGACCGCGTCATAGGTGCATCCGCGAAGTGTCATTTCGCAATCTGTTTTTTTGAGGATATCCTGCTTCATCATATTCATCTCCATACTCCTTTTTTGTTTGATCAAGCCTATTGTAGCATGAATAAAACATCTCCGCAATGTCCTTTTTTTACATTTCAAGTCTTATTTTTTTACCTTTTTTCGAAATATATTGCGGAGGGTTGATATTTAAAAACAAAAATGCTATACTATTTGTATCCTATTCGATTTGGAGGGAACTATGAGAAAAGATCTGCTACCCGCCGACGGTCAATTTTACAAAGCCAATCTTCACGCACACACCGTCATGTCCGACGGTCATCAGAGCCCCGAGCACGTCAAGGAGCTTTACAAGGAGATGGGATATTCTATCGTAGCATACACAGACCACGACGTTTTTGTGGATCGCTCCCACCTTTGCGACGGTGAATTTCTCGCGCTTAACGGCTTGGAGATAGAGATCAACGGACGGAACTTCGGTCGCGGCTGGGTGGATATGGAGACCTGCCACCTCAATATGATCGCACTCGATCCCGACAATCTCACAACTCCCTGCTACCACAGAACCAAGTATCTCCGCGTCAACGCGCCGCAATACCGCCCTCTCATGAAATACGATGAGAGCCGTCCCGATTTTGAGCGTTTTTACACACCTGAATGCATCAATCGAATGTTTTTGGAGGGGCGCGATCGCGGATTTTTTACCATCTACAATCATCCTTGCGGTTCGCTTGAGCCGTACCCTGTTTACATTCAATACAACTATATGCACGCAATGGAGATGTACAACGGTCGGTTTGAGTACAACCCCACCGTCTATGACGATATGCTCCGCGCGGGCAAAATGATCTACTGCGTGGGCGGCGACGACAACCACGTTGACGAGGGCTCGGGACTTTCCTGGACGATGATCAAAGCCCCCTCGCTCGACTACCGCGCTGTTACCAAAGCGCTCCTCGACGGTCATTTCTACGCATCGCAGGGTCCCGAGATCCACGAGCTCTACTTTGAGGACGGCATGATGCACGTCAAGTGCTCGGATGCGCAGGTGATCCACTTCACCACCGCGGCGCGCAGCAAGGGCAAAAAATCCGTCTATGATCCCAACGGCGGCTATATCAACGAGGCAGAGTTCAAGGTGCTTCCCGAATGTGTCTACGTTCGCGTGACCATCGTCGGTCCCGACGGCAAGACCGCATCGAGCAACGCATATCGCTCGATTGATTTGTTACAGTATCGGTAATACATTCAAAAGTCGCCCTCTCCCATAAGGAGAGGGCGATTTTTGGTGTTT
>JAFTJB010000097.1 GCA_017456625.1 Clostridia bacterium | reverse complement strand
TATTATTATTGTTATTGTTATTGGCTTTTTTGGGTTCGTCGAAAAACCGATCGGTTTTTTGGTCTTTTTTAGGCCGCCCGCCGAGACGACCGTTTGCCGTGTTTTTCGCGCATTTCTCCTCATACGCCTCGCGATCCCGATCTATGCCGTCGCGGATCGTGCAAAAAACAATGGCAACGGGGACGGTCATATTCTCCTCGTCTACCTCCCACCCGTTTACGTAGTCGAACAACGCCGTCAGCAGTGTGCCGCGTTCCTCAAGGGATAGCCTTGCGATCATGCTGCCATAGCTTGCGTACAAAAGAAAGCTTTTGGGTTTTGCTGTCATATGGACACTCCTTTTCGTTTTTTTTTATATCATACTTGAAAAAAGTGTGCCAAACGGTGTCACTTTGTGCCACTTTGTGCCATTTTTCTTGACATTTTTGCGCGGATGTATTATAATAGAGATAAGATCGTGGAAAGGGAGGACAGAACGGTGAAAAAATTGCTCGCGCTTGCGCTGTGCTTGCTGATCCTTTCGGCAATGCCGCTCTCCCTTGTGCTCCCGATCTCTGCGGATCAGCCCGTAGGCGATGATATTTTTCACGATGCGCCGGGTGGTAACGAGTACAAAGCGCCCGTTACCCGAGAGGAAGCGCTCCCCGCGTGGACAGTTTCGCTCATTTCCATCTCCGTCATCGTGCTGCTTTGCATCGTCGTGGGGTGGCTTTACTGTCTGCTTCGCAAAAAGAAAAAATAACCAAAACAGGATCCTTGCGCCCGCATCGATCCTGTTTTTTGCAAAATCGTATGATACGGCGGAAAAATTTCATAATATTATTGACAATCGCGTTGGAATGTGATATAATCTTGTTGTGATTACAACAAGAAAGGGCGAATATGGAAGAAAGATTTCAGAAATTTACCGTTTTGGTCACCGCGGTCGGTCGATGCATCCACAAGATCAAGACCGAGGAGATGGCGGAATTTGACCTCAAAAGCTCCCATGTTTCCTGTCTTTATTATCTCTACAAGGACGAGCCGCTCACGGCAAAGGAGCTGTGCGACATCTGCGAGGAGGACAAGGCGAACGTCTCGCGCTCCATCAAGTTTCTTGAGGAGACGGGGTATCTCGCCTGCAGCTCCAAGCACCAAAAGCGCTATCAGAGCCCCATTCATCTGACTGAGAAGGGTAGGGAGATCGGGCAGCGGATTGCCGCCAAGATCGATCGAATTCTTGAGCTTGCGAGCGAGGGGCTTTCCGAGGAGCATCGCGCCATTTTCTACAATAGCTTTTCGCTGATTATGGGAAATCTGCAACGGATCTGTGACGGATACGAGGCGGCTCCCGATGGAAGTGGTGCATGAAACACGGAAAGGAGCGCAAAATGAGTATCAAGGTCGTTTTATTTGATCTGGACGGGACGCTTTTGCCGATGGATCAGAATCATTTTCTCAAGACCTATCTCGGCAAGCTTGCCGCAAGGCTGGCACCGCACGGCTACGACCCGCAAGAATTCCTCGCGGCGATGTGGAGGTCGACGGGCGCGATGGTCGGCAATGACGGAACGAAAACCAACGAGCGTGCGTTCTGGGATGCGTTTTCCGCGATCCTCGGCACGCGTGTGCTCGACGATTATTCTGTTTTTGAGGCGTTTTACGATGAGGAGTTTGACAGTGTCGGACCGATCGTTGCAAAGCCCACGGAGAAGGCGAGAGCGCTGATCGAGGCGCTTCACGCGCGGGGCATTCGCACCGCCCTTGCCACCAATCCGCTCTTTCCAACCGTTGCCACCGAAAAGCGCATAGCGTGGGCGGGGCTTAAGACCTCGGATTTCGAGCTGTTCACCACTTACGAAAACGCGGTCTACAGCAAGCCGAACCCGAAATACTATCTGGCGATCGCGGATCAGCTCGGCGTTGATCCCGCGGAGTGCGTGATGGTTGGAAACGACGTGGACGACGACATGGTTGCCGCCTCGCTCGGTATGAAGGTCTTTCTGTTGACCGATCATCTGATCAACAAGAGCGGGACCGATATCTCGCAATATCCCAACGGCGATTTCGATGCGCTTGCCGCTTTTTTGAAGGAGATCTGATCGATCCTTTGGAGGATCGGAGCCGTTAGCCGCTTTTCTCTTTGACATGAAAAGAGAAGCAAGGCTTTTATCTAATTTTAAATCACAATTCGAAAGGAATTTACGATATTATGAAAAATATGGCATTACACGAAAAGAGGGAATTCACCACCGTTCGAGAGCTGATCGAATGGGCAGGCGCTCACCACAATGAGAGGATCGCCTACTCCTACCGTGAGACCGCGCGCGGCGAGGTGCAGAAGGTCTCCTTCCGTCAGCTCCGCGACGACGTGCGCGCGCTTGCTTCCGAGTTGCTCTCTATGGGCTGCGCGGGCAAGAAGTGCGTCGTGATCGGCAAATTCTCCTACGAATGGGTACTGACCTACTTTGCGACTCTTTCCATCGGCGCTATTCTCGTGCCTCTTGACCGCGAGTGGCTTGCTGCCGATCTGGCGGATACCGTCAAGAAGGCGGATGCCTCCTTCCTCATCTGCGATGCCGACATTGCGGAAAAGGCGGCTGTGATCGCTGAGAACGTCGAGCTCGCGGCGGCTCCCTACTTCCTCAACGCGAAGGACCGTGACGACAGTCTCCGTTCGCTCCTTGAGGCGGGTCGCGCAAGGTTTGCGGAAAACCAAACCCCCTATCAGACCGCTCCCATCGATCCGCAGGCACTGGCACTCCTGGTATTCACCTCGGGCACCACGGGCAAGGGCAAGGGTGTTATGCTCAACCAAACCTCCTTCCTCTCCGACCTCGCGGACATCATCCCCTATATTGATTTTGCCGATAAGACCGTTGGCGTTCTGCCTCCGCACCACACCTTCGGCTCCTCGGTCATGCTCATCGGTCATACCATGATCGGATGCGAGGTCTATATTTCCTCGGGCATCCGCTACGTTCAGAAGGAGCTCAAGGAGCAGAAGCCCGGACACATGATCCTCGTGCCTCTCTATCTCGAGACCTTCTACCGTAAGATCATGGCAAACATCAAGGAGCAGGGCAAGGAGAAGCTGGTCGCGCGCATGATGAAGGTGAGCAACGCGGCACGCAAGGTCGGCGTGGATATGCGCCGCAAGCTTTTTGCATCCATTCTCGCGGCGTTTGGCGGCGAGATCAAGATGATCATCACGGGCGGTGCTCCCATCAACCCCGAAATTTTGTATTTCTTTGAGTCCATCGGTATTTCCGTGCTCAACGGCTACGGCATTACCGAGTGCGCGCCCATCATTGCGGTCAACAGAAGCCGCAACGTGGTCAAGGGCAGTGTCGGTAACGTCATCGATCAGGATACCGTTGTCATCGACGATCCCAACGAGGACGGCGAGGGCGAGATTTTGGTCAAGGGTCCCAACGTCATGCTCGGCTACTATAATGACGACGACGCGACCGCGGATGCCTTTAAGGGCGAGTATTTCCGCACGGGCGACTACGGCAAGCTGACAAAGGATAACATTCTCTATATCACGGGACGTAAGAAGAACCTCATCATTCTCTCCAACGGTAAGAACGTCTATCCCGAGGAGATCGAGAACGAGCTGATCGCAACCCCCGGTATCATCGATATCATCGTCTATGAGGGACAGAGCAAGCGCGGCATCTCGCACAACGCGATCGTTGCCGAGGTCTATCCCGATAAGGATTTCTTTGAGAAGAACGGCATTGAGGATAAGAAGGCGTACTTCAAGCCCTTCATCGATGCCTATAACAAGACCGCTGTTCCCTATAAGAAGATCGCGATCCTCAAGGTCAGAGAAACCGAATTCCCGAAAAATACCCTGCGCAAGATCATGCGCTTCAAGATCGATATGTCGATCGATTAAAGCATAGGACCTTGAGAGAGGGGGACTTCTTAGAGGAGAAGTCCCCCTCTCCCAAAACCTCTCCCTTCAAGACCTGATCGCAAAGAACGGCAATGGCATCCCTTTTGGGTACCATTGCCGTTTTTGAAACAAGCCCTCTCTCGAGGGCTTGGCGGCAACGTGCCGGCGGGCAAGCCCGCTTTCAATACTCGCCCCTCTTGCGGTGCGAACAATTACCACGATGATTTTATTTGTATAGACATCCCTCTTATGCGTCATCCTGAGCGAGGGAAGAAATTCTGACCGAGCCGAACTTTCGCGCAATGAGGGACGAATGGAGCGAAAGCGCGCAGGTGCGCAGCACCAAGCGGGATCTGCAAAAGAGTCTTGCTGACTTACCAAATGAATGTTACTTTCCTATGAAAAGGTATGGCAAAACTCGATTGTAGATCTCACTTCGGCGTACCGCCTCGTGGTTTTGCTCCGTTTGTACCAAACTGCGCAAAACTTCGACTTCGGACGGCAATTGCTTGCAATTGCCTTCCTTCGCTCAAGATGACGCGTAAGGGGAATATTTGTACAAACGGCTGTTGTATATGTTTGCACAAACCCGTAGGGCGGGGGCTTGTGAATCGTCCGCCTCCAAAAAGCTTTTTTTACATCATTTTTTCTTGCAAATATGAGAATTATTCTCAAATTCTATTGACAAAGTGGGGAGGATGTGATATAATTTGAGACTGGTTCTCAAATTGAAAGAAGAGAGTGATAACTATGGAGAAGAAAACGTACAAGACGACGGGGCGAGCGCGGATCGGCAGCTTTTTTGCAAAAAATCCGGACAGGCAGTTCACGACAGAGGAGATCTGTCGAGCCATTAACGGAAGCGACGTGGGACGGAGCAGCGTTTATCGGCATTTGTCCGAGCTGTGCGAGGCAGACGTGATCCGTAAATTTCACAGCGCATCGCGCAATTGCAGTGTGTATCAGTACGTTGGCGCGGCGTGCGATTGCCGTGACCATTTCCACGGAAAGTGCATTGTTTGCGGTACCATCGAGCACCTCGGATGCCACGATTCGGCGCATTTCGCGGGGCATTTGCTCGAGGAGCACGGCTTTGCGGTGGATTGCGGTCGATCGATCTTATACGGCGTTTGCGCACGCTGCCGCGCTTTGAAGGAAAGGGAAGAGAATGATTGAGATTTTATTACATACACTGTTGCATACGCTTTTGGATACGGCGAAGCTTTTGCCGTTTCTGTTTTTGACGTATCTGCTCATGGAATACCTCGAGCACCGCGCGGACGGTGCCACAGAGCGGCTGTTGCGCGGCTCGGGCAGGGTAGGACCTCTCGTCGGATCACTGCTCGGCGCGGTACCGCAGTGTGGCTTTTCCGCGGCGGCATCGGGGCTTTACGCGGGACGGATCCTCACCACGGGTACCTTGATCGCGGTCTATCTCTCTACCTCGGACGAGATGCTGCCCATCATGATCTCGGGGGGCGCGCCTGTGGGAATGATCCTCAAAATTTTGGGGATCAAGATCGGTATCGGTATGGTCGTGGGCTTTGCGATCGACGGCATTTCTACGCTTTTGTCGCGCGGTAAGCCGCATGAGGTGCATACGCATATTGAGGATATCTGCGAGCGTGAGAAGTGCAACTGCGGCGAGCATTTTGCGCGTTCCGCCGTCAAGCACACGCTCCGCGTTGCGGTCTTTATTTTGGCGGTCTGCTTTGCGCTCAATCTTGCCGTGGAGCTGATCGGCGAGGACACCATCTCCTCGATCCTGCTCGACCGCCCCGTGCTTGGGAATATTTTGTCCACGCTTGTGGGACTCATTCCCAACTGTGCGTCGTCGATCATTCTCACCGAGCTCTATCTTGGCGGCGTGCTTTCGATGGGGGCGATGATGTCGGGGCTTTTGGTCAATTCGGGCATCGCCTTGGCGATCCTGTTCCGTAACAACCGCCCCGTGTCCGATTCCTTCCGTATTCTTCTCATTCTCGTTCTTATCGCCCTCACCTCGGGCATTGTGATCGATTTGATATAAAGGGGTAGAGGGGGAGGAAAGACCTTGGAAAGGGAGGGTACTTTTCAGGAAAGTACCCTCCCTCTCCAAACCTCTCCC
>JAFTJB010000010.1 GCA_017456625.1 Clostridia bacterium | reverse complement strand
TGGATACGTTCGTTGTTGTAGAACTGGATGTAGGCACCTATGAGGAGGCGCGACTCCTCATAGGTGCGGATTTTCGCGCGGTAAATACACTCAGTTTTGAGAATTGAGAAGAAATTTTCAGCCAAAGCGTTGTCATATGGGTTTCCACGTCTTGACATTGACGGCGTAATGTGATATGATTGTGTTAGCTTAAAATATGCTTGGGATGTATATTGAAAGCCTTGGTCACTGTGGAGTTGCAGCTCCGTGGTGACCTTTTCCTTTCTCTTAGCTGCTCTGATCGTGGAGAGAACGAGATTGATATTTTGTTCAGTTCCCGTCTTGTAGGCAACGATACTGTTGTCGTAGAGGTCACGAATGACAGATAGATACAAGAAGCCTTGTCCTGTCTTGATGTAGGAAATATCCGTTACCCATTTCTGATTAGGGCGCTCTGCATGAAAATTCCTTGCTAAACGATTCGGATATACATATATACCTGTTGTGTAGTTATGGTATTTCTTTCTCCTAACCTCTGACAACAGGTTGTATTTCTGCATAACACGGAGTACCGTTTTAGGATTTCTATGTATTCCTTTCCTTTCAAGCCATATTTGCACTCTACGATAACCGTAGGTGCTGTGGCTGTGTTCCTGACACTCTCGTATCTTCTCTGCGAGAGGAAGATCCCACGCGGGAACGTCCATCCTTTTGACATAGTCATAGTAGCCACTTCTCGATACTTCAAAGAACCGGCACATTTCGCTGATTGAATATTTATTCTTATGCCGATAGATCACCATATACTTTACGCTTGTTCTCACTTCCTTTCTGTGAGCGAGAGAAAATCCCGCAATAATTCATTTTCCATCTTCAATCGTATATTCTCGTATTTGTATTCTTGTAACGTTTTCGCGGGTTTCCTTCCGCGCTCCTTTGGAACGTGCGAAGTTGCTGCTTTTTTACGCTCTCTTTTTAAAAGTTCGTGCACGGGTCGGCTTCCTGTTAAACCAAGCTCTTCTTCAATCTGCTTATGTGTCATTCCTTGGTCTAACATCTTTTTGATTTTTGGCATTAATCCTTTATGTGTTGATACTTCCTTGGCATACAATTACCCCCTTGATATGGTATCTTTATTCTACCACATCAAGGGGGCTTTTGTCTATTGTCCGTTTTTAACGGACTTGTTCAGAGTCGGCAGGGGTGTTGCCTCCTCGCCAACGTATGCTGTACGGTATCCGCTCCAATACGGCACGGTAAAGCCCTCTGCCAAAGGCTTGCAAAATACAGTATAGCTCGGCATTCTGCCATTGACCCACTCTGTGCTCAAATAGCTTGCGGGCGCATCTCCCAAGAACGTCACGCTCTCCAGCGCTCCGCAACCGTAAAATGCTTCCTCTGTGATGTCCGTCAGCGTGCTCGGCAAAACGATCTGCTCGATCGCCGTATTGGAAAACGCCTCGTATCCGATCCGCTCCAAGCCCTCATGCAGGGTGACGGAGCTCAAGCTATGGCAATACGCGAACGCCTTGCTCCCTATTGCGGTGACCGACGGCGGGATCGCGACCGCGGACAGTGAGGTCCATGCAAAGGCATTGTATTCGATCGTCTTCAAGCCGTTCGGCAGAACGACCGACGCGAGCCCCGAGGACTCAAACGCGCCGGGCCCGATTACGGTAACCCCTGCGGGAATTGTCAGGGACGTGAGAAGATTACAATAGGAAAACGCCTCCGCGCCGATCGTTTTCAGCGATGCGGGCAGTGCGGAAAAGGCAAGATTCGTGCAAGCGTAAAAAGCCTTAACGTCTACCGTCTCCAGATTTCCCGACCAAACGATGCTTTCCAGATATAGGCACTCCAGAAAAGCCGCTCTTGAGATGACCTTGACCGTATCGGGCAACGTGACCGAATACATGCCTGCCTGCTCGGCAAATGCCGACTCTCCGATCACCGTTACGCTCTTTCCGTCGATCGTCTCGGGAATTACGACGTGCTCGGCATTCCCTTTATATTTTTTGATCGTGATACCGCCATCCGAGCCAACGAAATAGTCAAAATCGGCGGTCGGGCTCGCTTGATCCACAGGTGCGGTAGTTGTCTCGCTCTCCGTAGTGGACTTTGGCTTATCGACCGACACCTGACATCCAACCGTGCCAAGCAACATGACAAAAGCCAATAGCATAGACAATGTTTTTTTCATCGAACCACCTCCGTTTCTGTTCATCAGCTTCATTATAGCATATCCCCCCACTTCTGTCAAGCAAAAGCAGCTTGTCAATCCGTCAAGCACGGCTTGCAAAAAAGCAGGACACTTCTCAAAACGAAGTGCCCTGCTTCCGTTATTTACAGATCGTTCTTGCAAAGATCAGCAAAGGTCTCTCTCTTGACCGCAAGCTTGTCCTCGCCGCCGCAAAGCATGACAACGGGGGGACGAGGGATGCGATTGTAGTTGGACGACATGGCAAAATTATACGCGCCCGTGGTCATGACCGCCGCGATATCGCCGCGCTCGACCGTTTCGGGGAAGCCAACGTCCTCCTGAATGATATCTCCGCTCTCACAGCATCTGCCAACGAGCGACGCGCGCATACCGATCCCTTCGTTCATACGGTTGGCAATTGCCGCCGTATAGGGTGCGCGATAGAGCGCAAAGCGCGGATTGTCGGTCATGCCGCCATCCACGGAAACGTAATTCTTGTAGCCCGGGATCCGCTTGACCGAGCCGACGGTATAAAGCGTCATGCCCGCATCCGCAACGATGCTTCGTCCCGGCTCCATGCGGATATCGGGAAGCGCAATTCCAAGCGCCTCGCACTGCGCGCGCACCGCCGTTCCGACCTCGCGGATGTTTGCCGCAATGTCGATCTCGGGATCGCTTTCGAGATAACGGACACCGTAGCCGCCTCCAAGGTCCAATTCACGCGCAAGATAGCCGTATTTTGCCTTCATATCGGCAATAAACTGCAGCATGATCGCGGAAGCACGCAGATAAACGTCGGAATCGAACACCTGCGAGCCGACGTGACAGTGGAAGCCCATCAGCTCGATATTCTTTTTGGTCAGCGCGTAAGCCGTGATCTCCTCCGCCTGCCCCGTTTCAATCGCGGAGCCGAATTTGGAATCGACCTTACCCGTGGAGATCGCCTCGTAGGTGTGCGGATCGATGCCCGGAGTCAGACGAAGCAGGACCTTCTGCCGAGCACCTCTGCGCGCCGCCTCCGCGTCCACCGCATCCAGCTCCTCGCGGTTATCCGCCACAAAATAGCCGACACCGCAATCCATTGCGTACGCGACGTCCGCATCGGTCTTGTTACTGCCGTGGAAATACGCACGCTCCATGGGAAAGCCCGCCGAATGTGCCGTGTAGATCTCTCCGGACGACACCACGTCAATGCCCATTCCCTCCTCGCGCATGATGCGATAGATATCACGGAAGCACGCCGCCTTGCCTGCGTAAAGCGCGTTCGCGCCCTCACCAAACGCATCGACAAGAGCCGTACGGTAGGTGCGGCAACGCTCGCGGATACGGTCCTCGTCCATGAGATAGAGCGGTGTGCCGTAT
>JAFTJB010000096.1 GCA_017456625.1 Clostridia bacterium | reverse complement strand
TGTGGTGCGCCTCGATCGCGTGAATGACCGATGCGCTCTCCTTATACTTCTTGACCGCATTGACACCGAGCTCAACGTGCGAGCCCTCCATATCCTGCGGAAACGCCTTACCGATATCGTGGAGCAAGCCCGCGCGGCGCGCAAGATTGCCGTCCACACCAAGCTCGTCCGCCATCATGCCCGCAAGCCACGCGACCTCAATGGAGTGCTTGAGCACGTTCTGACCGTAGCTGGTACGGTAACGGAGACGTCCGAGAAGCTTGACCAGCTCGGGATGGATACCGTGTACGTTTACGTCAAAGGTTGCGCGCTCGCCCGCCTGCTTAACAACGGCATCGACCTCGCGCTTTGCCTTTTCTACCATCTCCTCGATGCGAGCGGGATGGATACGTCCGTCGGAGATCAGCTTCTCCAAAGCCAGACGCGCGACCTCGCGGCGAACGGGATCGAAGCCCGATACGGTGATCGCCTCGGGGGTATCGTCAATGATCAGCTCCACACCCGTGAGTGTTTCGAGCTTCTGAATGTTACGTCCCTCACGTCCAATGATGCGACCCTTCATCTCCTCACTGGGGAGCGTTACGACAGAGATGGTCGCCTCGGCAACGTGGTCAGCCGCACAACGCTGGATTGCGATAGAAAGGATGTTGCGCGCCTTGGTGTCCGCTTCCTCCTTGAACTGCGACTCAAGCTCATCAAGCTTCTGTGCCATTTCGTGCTTCGCCTCGGACTCAACGCGGGAAAGGAGCTCATCCTTTGCCTGGTCCATGGTGTAATTGGAGATCTTTTCGAGCTCTGCCACGTGCTGTGCCAGCACCTCGTTGATCTGCTCACGAACAGCGTCGTTTGCTTTAAGCTTTTCGTCAAGCTGCTCGTTCTTCTTTTCAAGTGCTTCGGTCTTCTTATCAAGATTTTCTTCCTTTTGGGTCAGACGGCGCTCCATGCGGGAGACCTCGGTGCGACGCTCCTTGAGCTCGCGCTCGGTTTCGTTGCGCAAACGGAGAGTCTCTTCCTTTGCCTCCAGAAGGATCTCCTTCTTCTTTGCCTCGGCGTTCTTGGCGGTATCATCCATGATACGCTTTGCCTCTGCCTCTGCGGAACCGATCTTTCTTTCACCAATGACACGGCGGATCAAAAAACCGATTATCAAACCAACTACAAGCGCCGCGGCGCCTATAGCGATCAAATGCCATAATTCGAACATTACCATACACCTCCTTGTGTGTCGTATTGAAAATATATTTTGGTATGAAAAAATCAAACAATTCGAGATCATATCATACTCATTTTATTATACACGTTTTTCGCTTAATTGTCAAGACCTCGGGGGGTAAGTTTTGCGCATGTATACAAAAAAACTTTTTAGTTTTTAAGGGTTTTTCAAGGGTTTTTTAAAAAATTGTTGACAAATTTTTCATACTATGATATAATATTTTATATTTTTATTTCAGAAAGGAAAGATTTGTAATGACAGCAGATAAAATACAAATCCTGATCGCGATGGTCATTTATATGGCAATCGTGGTCTTTATCGGAGTCTGGTATGCAAAGCGCGCAAACAAGAGCTCCGAAAACTACTTCCTCGGCGGTCGTTCCCTCGGGCCTTGGGTAACCGCAATGAGTGCGGAAGCATCCGACATGAGCGGCTGGCTCCTCATGGGTCTGCCCGGAGTTGCTTATTGGTGCGGACTTGCCGACGCGATGTGGACCGCGATCGGTCTTGCCATCGGTACCTACCTCAACTGGCTCATCGTCTCCAAGAGACTCCGTCGCTACAGCGTGCGTGCGAATAACTCCATTACGCTCCCCGAGTTCTTCTCCAACCGTTTCCGTGAAAAGCACCCCGTCATTATGACCCTGGCGGCGCTCTTCATTCTTATCTTCTTTACCGTCTACGCGGCAAGCTGCTTCGTAACCTGCGGTAAGCTCTTCTCCACCCTCTTCGGTGCACCCTACATCGTAATGATGATCGTCGGCGCGGTCTTCGTCCTGATCTACACGATCCTTGGAGGCTTTTTGGCAGAGAGCGCATCCGACTTTATGCAGGGCGTGGTCATGATCGTCGCCCTTGCGGTCATCGTGATCATCAGCACCGTTCAAGCAGGCGGCATCGGCGCAGTTGTCGACAACGCGCAGAGTATCCCCGGCTTCTTTGAATTCTTCGGTCTCGGCAACCCCGCTACCAACGACGCGGGCGAGCAGATCGTTGTGGCAGGTGTTCCCCAGTGGGGCGCCGCAAAGGACTACGGCTTCCTCTCCGTCGCTTCCATGCTCGCATGGGGTCTCGGTTACTTCGGTATGCCTCAGGTCCTGCTTCGCTTCATGGCGATCCGCCACGAGAACGAGCTCAAGCGTTCCAGAAGAATTGCAATGATCTGGGTGGTCATCTCCCTCGGCGTTGCCGTATTCATCGGTATCGTCGGAAGAAGCCTCTTCCCCGTTGCACACCTCACCTCCTCCGCTTCGGAGAGCATCTTTATCACCCTCGCAACCTCCTCGCTCCCCGCGATCCTCGCAGGCTTCGTGATGGCAGGAATCCTGGCAGCTACCATCAGCTCCTCCGACTCCTACCTCCTCATCGCCGCTTCCGCATTTGCAAAGAATATCTTCCACGGCGTCTGCAAGAAGAATGCGTCCGATAAGCAGATCATGCTCGTCTCCCGCATTACCCTTCTCGTCATCGCGGCGATCGCTATGCTCCTCGCACTTGATGAAAACAGCGTCATCTTCAACATCGTTTCCTTCGCTTGGGCAGGCTTTGGCGCGACCTTCGGTCCTTTGATGCTCTTCTCGCTCTTCTGGAAGCGTACCAACCGTGCAGGCGCGATCGCAGGTATGGTCAGCGGTGCCGCAATGGTCTTTATCTGGAAGCTCCTCATCAATCCGCTCGGCGGCGCATTCGCGATCTATGAGCTTCTCCCCGCGTTCATCATCTCCTCCATCTTCATCGTCGTCGTTTCTCTCCTCACCGCGCCTCCCTCCAAGGAGATCGAGGAAGACTTCGAGGCTGTTAAGAACAATAACGTATAATCCACTTCATATATCCAATCCCTCCCCGAGGGATTGGATCAAAAAAAGCAGGAAGACTCGGTTCCGATTGAATCGAGCCTTCCTGCTTTTTTGCATTCAAGGTCTTGAAGGGTGGAGGGGTTAGGGGAGGAGGGGGACTTCTCCTTAAGAAGTCCCCCTCCTCCCCTAATCATCCTGCCTCTTTAAAAGCTTCATTAAAAATTCTCGCCGTTCCAGCCCCATTGATCGGAGAAGGAATAATTCACGTAGACGTGATCGGGCGCAATATTCAATTCATCCGCAAACAGCTTACAAATGATCGCGGTCATACGGTTGCAGGTCTCGTCGTCCGCAGTTCCAAACAGCTTGACCTCGACCATCGCGATCGGGAAACGGTCATAGCCGCGGAACCACATCCGACAGTTGTCGGTAAAATTGAGCATCAGCCAATATTCACTCTTCCCCGCAAAGGTCGAGATCGCTTCTCCGAGCTTTGTCTTGAGCGACTCCTCCTTCTCCTTGGAAAGACGGATATTGAGCTTGGTATCGATAAAAGGCATAATCTTACTCCTTATTGTTTCACTTCTGTTTTTTCCATAAAATCCGCATAGAGCGCATCCTGCAAAGATTTGACCGTGTAAGCAGCTCTGCCACCCACCGGTCGACCGTCCACCTCGCTTACGCGAATGCAGAGCGCCGAGGCAGAGGTAATGAGGATCTCATCCGCCGCCAGCATCTCATCCAGCGTGTACGCGCGCTCCACAACGGGAATCCCCTGCTTTTTGCATTGCGCGATCAAGTGTGCGCGTCCCGTTCCCGCCAAGATCAATTCATTCGCGGGATGCGTGATCAGCGTTCCATTTTGCAGGATGGAGAGATTGGAATGTGCACACTCGGTCACCACGTCGCCGCGATGAAGGATACACTCATCCACCCCCGCCTCCACGGTTGCCTGCGTTGCGAGGACGTTGGGAAGCAGATTGAGCGTTTTGATATTGCAATGATAAAAGCGCGTGTCGTCCATCGTGATACAGCGCATAGGCGCGTAGGTATCCTTGATCTCGGCAGGCTTGAGCATGATCCAGAGATTGGAGGTCGCCGCCTCGGGGAACGCGTGCGAGCGCGGTGCCGTTCCGCGCGAGAGCTGAAAATACACCCATTGCTCACCGCAATCCATTTTTTTGACAAGAGATGCAAGCAGGTCGCAAAGCTCCTCCTTTGTCAGCGTCGGCTTGATAGAAAGCAACGCGGCGCTCTGAAAAAAGCGCTCCACGTGCTCCTCCAACGCATAAATCACGTGATTTCTGCTATACGTCACGTCATACACACCGTCGCCGAAATAGCAGGCACGGTCGAGCATGGGGACCGACATCTCGTCCAGCTCCCCGATCCTGCCGTTATAATATCCAAGCGTTTTCATAGATGATCCAACAACCGATCCTTTCCGCATTTTTACCGTCAGTATATGCGCCAAGCCGCCCGAAAATACCTTTTCGCGGCGGCAATGAAATATCTATGTATTATTATATCATATCAAAAATGGTTTGTAAATACGAAACGAAACTTTTTCTGACAAAAAGAAAGCGGGATCTTTTTGCAAGATCCCGTTTTGAAATTATCCAAGCAAAACGTTACTGCTTCTTATCGCGTATTTTCGAGTGATACTCCTCCTTGGAGATCACGGCACTGCGATAATCCGAGGGGGTACTTTTGACGTACTTGGAAAACGCGCGATAGAAATTGGAGCGATCCGAAAATCCGACACGCTCACTAATCTCGTCAATGGAAAGAGCGCTGTCCTCAAGCAGCTTAATGGCTCCGTCGATACGGCGGCGGTTGACGTACTCCACCAAGGACATCTTGAATTTTTCCTTGAACACGCGGCTGACATAGGAAGGATGATAGAAGCATTTCTGCGCCAAAGCCCCCAAGGATAGCTCGCCGCTCAGATTGGCATCAATGTAGTCCGAAAGCTCCGACCACATATCCCCGATCTCACGCGTCTCCATTCCCATCTCGATCTTACGCAGCATCCTTGTGATGAGTATGTTGAGATAGCTCTCCAGCACGCGGTCCCACGAGGTCTGCTTCTCCCGCGCCTCTCGTAGCATAGCAAACAGCAGCTCCTCTACCTCGTGTCGCTCACTGCCGAAAAAGGAGATCTGCGCACCGTCCGTTTCGTTACACATCTCGTTAAACGCGGTCAGGGAAAGCAGAGAAAAGGCGTTTTTCTCGGTGATCATCGCGTCGCTCATGACCTCGGGTGAAAAACAGATATTGACGTAAGTAAACTCACCGTCTCCCGACTCAAACGCGTGCGTGCTGCCGTAGTTGACAAACAGCATATCCCCGTTCTTGACCGTGTAGCAGCGCTCGTCGATATACTGCTTTGAGCGTCCCTTGAGAATGTAGATGATCTCGATAAACTCATGGACGTGCGGCGGCTCATCGCGGTGATCACGAGTACCGCGGAAGATCTTGATCGTTTTTCCCGGCTCAATAAATTCCGAATTTTTGTAAATGCGCATCTCCATCACCTCTATGCCCTATTATATCACAAAAAACAGAAAAATGGGAAGCTTTGCGAAAAAACCTCCCATTTTCAAGTTAATCCATGCTCTCGATCACCCAAACGCCGCCCCGACGGATCTCGATGAGCGCGCAATTGCCCACACTCTCGTTGGAAACGGCATATTGGAAGGTACGCTTGAGCTTTGCGTTTTTGAGCGGGTATTTTCCACCCTCAACCGTCACGCCACGCACCACGGGATCCGCGGCAACAATGGAAAAATAGCGATATGCGCCACGCCCGAGGATCGTACCGTTGTTGCGCAGAAAGCGCACGCGGCTCTTTCCGTTCGTTACAACTGCGTGAACGCGCCTTTCATTCAACTGCTCGAGAATGGCAACGGTGGAAAGTGTGTGATCCAGCCTGCCCTCAAGCCCACCGACAATGACGATCTCTCGCGCACCTCGCTCGATCGCAATATCGACGGCAAGATGCGTATCGGTGCTGTTTTTCTCTGCGGGAACGCGCAAGATCTCACATTCCTTCGGCGCCTGCGGCTCTCCCAGCGAATCGAAATCCCCCACCAGAATTTGTGGCGTAATTCCCATTTTTTGCACGGTACGGTAACCGGAATCTGCCGCAATGACAAGATCCTCCGACGTCGGTCTTTCCTCGACGTGCTCGGTGTAGACGGTGCCACCCGTATAAATAAACGCGCGCATCTTACTTCTTCTGCGCTTCCAGCTCGCGGCGGCGGCGCATCATATCCTTCATGCGGAGCTCGGTGTTGAGGATCTTCTTGCGCAGACGGATCGACTTGGGCGTGACCTCGATAAGGTCATCGTCCGAGATATACTCGATCGCCTCCTCCAGCGTGAAGATCTTTGCGGGAATGAGCAAAAGCTTCTCGTCCGCGCCTGCGGAACGGATGGCGGTGAGCTGCTTTTTCTTGCAGGGGTTGACCGCAATGTCGTCCATCTTGGGGTTCTCGCCGACGATCATACCCTCGTAGACCTGTGTCTGCGGACCGACAAAGAGCTGTCCGCGCTCCTGCGTATTGTACAGACCGTAGCGAGTGGTCTCGCCCGCCTCGGATGCGATCAAGGATCCCGTAAAGCGCATCACGATCTCTCCGCGGTAGGGGGCATAGCCGTCAAAAATGGTGTTAATGACACCCTCGCCGTGCGTTGCGGTCAAGAACTCGGAGCGATAACCGAAGAGGCAACGGGAAGGAATGGAATACTCAATACGGGTACGGCTTCCCACGGGGTTCATGGAAAGCAGATCTCCCTTTCTCTGGCTCAGCTTCTCAACGACAACACCGACGTAATCCATCGGCACGTCGAGTGTCACACGCTCCATCGGCTCGCACTTCTGACCGTCGATCTCCTTATAGAGCACACGGGGATTGGAGCAAGCAAGCTCAAAGCCCTCGCGGCGCATGGTCTCAAGCAGGATAGACAGGTGCATCTCACCTCTGCCCGCCACGCGGAACTCGTCCGTGGTGTCACCGTCGGACACGCGCAGGGATCCGTCCTTGAGCAGCTCGCGGTAGAGACGGTCACGGATCTGACGGGAGGTAACGAACTTACCCTCCTTGCCCGCCAGGGGGCTGTTGTTGACCATGAAGGTCATCTCCATCGTCGGCTCGGATACCTTGACAAACTCAAGAGGCGTGGGGTTGGTAACGGCGGTAAGCGTATCACCGATGGTGATATCTCCCGCACCCGAGAAGCATACGATATCTCCTACCATCGCCTCCTCAACGGGACGGCGCACAAGACCGTCGATCGCGTACAAAGACACGACCTTGGTGCGCTTTGCCATACCGGGATTGTGATAGTTGCAGACCGCGACCTCCTGACCAACACGGATCGAGCCGCGCTCGATACGACCGATACCGATACGTCCGACGTAGTCGTTGTAGTCGATGGAGGATACCAAAAGCTGAAGGTCACCCGTCTCGTCTCCCTCGGGAGCGGGGATATAGTCCAGCATCTTATCAAACAGAGGCGTCAGATCCACGCCGGGAACGTCGGGATCCTCGGTTGCCGTTCCGCTTCTGCCCGAGCAATAGAGCATGGGGCTGTCAAGCTGCTCGTCGTTTGCACCGAGATCCATCAGAAGCTCCAAAATCTCGTCCTCGACCTCGCCCAAACGCGCGTCGGGCTTGTCGATCTTATTGATGCATACGATCACACGGTGATCCAGCTCCAGAGCCTTCTGCAATACAAAGCGGGTCTGGGGCATCGGTCCCTCTGCCGCATCAACCAGAAGGATGACACCGTTCACCATTTTCAGAATACGCTCGACCTCGCCGCCGAAGTCCGCGTGACCGGGGGTGTCGATGATGTTGATCTTGACGTCCTTGTAGTAGACCGAGGTATTCTTTGCCAAAATGGTAATGCCGCGCTCACGCTCGAGGTCTCCCGAGTCCATTACGCGTGTAACCGTCTCTTGGTTTTCACGATAAATACCGCCCTGCTTGAGCAGTCCGTCCACCAATGTGGTCTTTCCGTGGTCAACGTGCGCGATGATCGCCACGTTTCTCAAATTCTCTCTGATCACAGTTTTTTCTCCCGTTTTTTAGATTTTTGTCCGCGAATATTTTATAACAGTTTATTATACCACATTTTTTGCTTCGATAAAAGAAGGATATCTCACGATTTTACACAGAAAACATGAAAATATTTTGTCGGTATTGCCAATTTTTAAGCCGATTATTGATTTTTCTACAAATTTATGTTATACTTTCTGTGTATGGCGGCATTTCAGGGAGCCGCACGAGAGGAGACGGATTTTTTATGCTTCGGGCTGTGATCTTTGATTTTGACGGCACGCTTGCCGATACCATTCCCGCAATCACCGAGGGAGTCAATCTGACCATGCGGCAGTACGGCTTCCCCACGCACAGCGAGGCAGAGGTGCGCACCTTTATCAACAACGGACCTCGTATGCTCATCCGCCGCGCGCTTCCACGGGAGCTGCAGGAAAACGAATGCCTCCTCGACCGCGTGCTCGCCGATTACGACAGGCTCTACAAAACCGTCTGTCTGCATACGGATACTCCCTACGACGGGATCAACGCGCTAATCGACCGACTCCGCGAGAGGGGTGTGCGCATCGGTGTGCTCTCCAACAAGCAGGACCACCTCCTGCGAAAGATCTGCACGGGAATGTTCGGCGACCGCATCGACTGCATCGTCGGAACCGTCCCCGACCGTCCCACAAAGCCGGACCCCTACCTTGCCAAGAAGCTCGCCGAAAGCCTTGGCGTTGATACGCGGGATTGCATCATGATCGGTGACAGCGACGTAGATATCCGTACCGCTGAGAACGCCGAAATGCAGTGCATCAGCGTATCGTGGGGCTACCGCGACCGTGAATTTCTGCTCCAAAACGGCGCAAAAGCCATTGCAAGCACTCCCGAGGAGCTCTCTCTTATGATCGAAAACAGAATGGAAAGGATCGACTGATATGATCAAAATTGAACGCGCATCCGTAATGAACCTCGAAAACGCCATCCGCGGCGCACGCAACCCCATGAACAGCTGGGCAAAAATGGACAGTACCTACGATGAAAACGGCAATTACGTCCTCGGTCCCAATGATCTTGACCTCGCCTGCCGTCTTGCAAAGGCAGGCTCCGACCACCGCAAATTTCTCCGCCAGATCTTCGTGTCCGTAGACATCACGGCACCGCTGTATTGGTGGAAGGAATTTGATACCTACAAGGTCGGCACCGTGGCAAACTCCTGCTCCACCATGCATAAGATCCATACCAAGCCCTTCGAGCGCGACGATTTTTCGCACGACCGACTTGACGAGGGCGGACTTGCTGCGCTCGACGCGCTCATCGCTTATCTTGAGAGCGAGCGCCTCAAATTCAATGCCTGCAAGGAGGACCGCGCCCCCTGGCACAATATGATCCAGCTCCTTCCCTCCTCCTTCAACCAAATGCGCACCGTCACGCTTAACTACGAAAACCTCATCAATATCTATTACGCAAGACGCACCCACAAGCTCGCGGAATGGCATACCCTCTGCGATTGGATCCGCTCTCTTCCCTACGCCGAGAATTTGATCTGTGTAAAAGAATAAATCACCAATAGGATTTAAAAAATCAGGGCTCTCCAAATTGGAGAGCCCTGTGATTTTATTGGTTCTGATAGAGGTAGAGCACGTTGCCGGCGGTAAGAGGTGTGGAATAAATACCAACCTGCTTGATCGAGCCCTTGTAGAAGATTTCGCCGTTACCGGATGCATCACTGTCAGCTCCGACGCAGAAATACTCTGCCCCCGCGTCAGTCGCAAATCCCATTTGAGGATTATCACCGACCGCAGCGACACCGACAAGCTGACCGTTGAGGTAGAGCAGTACTCCCACATCGGGGTTATATACACCGACGATGTGATATTCGGTATTCGCCGTTACCGCACACGTCACGGCAACGTACCTGCCGTTCACGTGCACCGCGAAGGAAGCCTTTCCTGCTTCCACCGACATACCGTATCCACCCGCGTGCTGATTTCCGGCAATGGTCTGCTTGGTGTTCACGTCTCCGAGCTTTGCAACGATCGCAAACGCAAAGCCGTCCGCCAGCTTTGTATCATTCTGCTTGAAGTCGGTAAACTTGATGTTTCCGTTGTTGCCAAAGGAGAAGTATTCTCCCGACACGTTGGTGGTGCCGCGCGTGTCCGTGGTGTAATTTTTACCCGAAAGATCCACGACCGCGCCGCCCTGCACCTGCACCTGCAGAAGATCGGGATCCCCGATCGCCTCGGGAGCAACAACAGGTGCCTCGACCTTGATCCATTGGATCATCGGCTCGCCCCGCTGACCGAAAATAGAGATCGGCGTGATGCGAAGGATGTATTTCTCGTTTGTGGTGGAAAGCGCTATACTATAGGTGTTCTTCTCAACCACGGTAGGCAGATAATAGCCTCCAAAAACAGTCTCATTCTTCAGGATCGCATTGTTTCTGTCCAGAAGCTGAAGCTCGTAGTGATGCGCGGGAGTACCTGCGACATCCTTTGCCTGCGGAAACTCGATTTTTGTGAGCAAATCCTCGGTGAGTGTTACGGTCGCCTTATCGGTCGCCTTGAATTACACCATGCAATTGCTATAAGCCTGCTTGGGGAGAGAGTTGACAAGCGCACGGGTAAAGGTTCCTCTGTGGTCGGAGAGCTGTGTACCGGTTGCGTGCGTATCCACGATCTTGAATTCCTTGACCGACATATTCTGCTTAGTCACAAAGCAATAGTCGATGGTCCTGCCGTTGCCGGGGTGCGAGATCATATCCGTCGAATCGATCGCAACGTAGCGCGCATCGGCAACGTGCGTGGGCTGGGAGGTCATGATCTGATAGGACTCCGTCATCTCACCCATATTATAGTCACCCGTCGCGAATACGGGATATCCCATATCCTCAAAGCGGCGGATCTGCTGCAAAATCATCTGACACTGGATCTCATTGACGTCCAGATTTTTATGGTCGATATGCAGATTCATGTGCACGTAGCGGAAGCCCGTGAGCACGTTTTCCAGAATGACCCAGGTGGTGGTACGGTTCATATCCACGGTGTTGTCATACTTAGACGGCAAGTCAGGGGTCTTGGACATCCAGAACGTACCCGAATCGATGGCGATATACTTATCCTTAAGATAGTAGATATAAGTCGCGAAGCTGACCGCGTTCTGATTGCCGAGGCAGTCGACGCCCACGCGCGCATACTGATCGCCCAGCTCCGTCTCAAGCGTCGTTCCCCACACGGCTCCGCACTCCTGCACACCGATGGAATCGGGCGTATAGGACAGGATCAGATCGACCATTGCGGGAGCGCGCGAATTGACGCTGGTAGCATTGCCGTTGAGTAGATTGATACCAACGATCTTGACCTCCTGCGAGGGAAGCATCTCAACGGTAGGCTCGTCGGGATCGGTCGAACTCGGCGGATCCTGCACGGGAGTCGAGGTCACGGTAGGCGTGGTAGTCTCACCCACGGGAGGCGTGACGGGCTGTGTGCCCGGTGTTGTGGTGTACGTCGGCTCATCATCGGTCGTGGTGGTGATCTTCGACGTATCCGTTGTCTCGTCATCATCGTCGTCGTTTCCGCCGGGCTTAACAGGTACCATGTTGCACGCCACGGAAAGAAGCAACATCATCATTGCAAGAATCAATGCCAAAAATCGAAAAGTGCATTTCCTCATAATATGTTCTCCTTTTTTATTTTACCTATTTTATTTTATCATATTCCCCCATCATCTTCAATTCCTTTTTTATACGAATTTCCAACGGACGTTTTGTGCAAAAAGACAAGGTTCATAAAACGATTGCGCATCTTTACCTCCACATAACGAAAAATGTCCGCAAAAAAGCAAAAATACGCCGATATCTATTGACAAGATTTTTTTACTGTGCTATAATATTAGCGGTATGGGAGCCTCGCTCCCGTTACAAATTCGATGGAAAACGGAGAACAAAGTCATGAACAGAATCAAGACCATTGAAACCAAGGATATTGCGAAGACCGTTGAGAACGGCGGCTGCGGCGAGTGCCAGACCTCTTGCCAGTCCGCTTGCAAGACCTCTTGCGGTGTTGCAAATCAGCAATGCGAAAGTCAGAAATAAGATCTGAGTTTGCGATAGAAACGCTGTCTTTTTTCAAAGACAGCGTTTCTCATTGAAAAGGAGATAGCATGGTACATCAATATAAGCTCAACGGATACAACATCGTCCTTGATACCTGCAGCGGCTCGGTCCACACGGTCGACGAGGTCGCATACGACATCATCGCGATGTATAAAACAAGCACCCCCGAGGAGATCGTCAAAAAGATCCTTGCGGACTACTCTCACCTGCCGGACGTCAACGAGGAGGAGATCCTCGCCTGCATCGACGATATCCGCGCACTTGAGGAGGCGGGCAAGCTCTACTCCGAGGATGCCTACGAGGGCTTGGCAAAGAATTATAAAAATAACAGCAAGGTCATCAAGGCACTCTGCCTGCACGTCGCGCACACCTGCAACCTCAACTGCTCCTACTGCTTCGCAAGTCAGGGCAAATATCAGGGCGACCGCGCCTTGATGAGCTTTGAGGTAGGTAAGCAGGCGTTCGATTTTCTCATCGCCAATTCGGGCACGCGCCGCAATCTGGAGGTCGATTTCTTCGGCGGCGAACCGCTGATGAATTGGGACGTGGTCAAACAGCTCGTTGCCTACGCAAGAAGCATTGAAAAGCAGCACAACAAGAATTTCCGCTTCACCCTCACCACCAACGGTATGCTCATTGACGATGACGTCATTGAGTTTGCCAACCGCGAGATGAGCAACGTCGTATTGAGCCTTGACGGACGAAAGGAGGTCAACGACCACTTCCGTCGCGACTATGCGGGCAAGGGAAGCTACGACACCATCGTTCCCAAGTTCCAAAAGCTCGTTGCTGCACGCGGGGGCAAGAATTATTACGTCCGCGGCACCTTCACGCACAATAACGTCGATTTTACCAACGACCTTTTCCATATGGCGGACCTCGGCTTTACCGAGCTGAGCATGGAGCCCGTCGTCTGCCCTCCCGGCGACCCCTACGCCTTGACCGAGGAGGATCTCCCCCTGCTCTTTGATCAGTACGAGATCCTTGCCAAGGAGATGATCAAGCGCAAAAAGGAGGGACGTGGGTTTACCTTCTATCACTATATGCTCGACCTCAAGCACGGCCCCTGCATCTATAAGCGCATCACGGGCTGCGGCTCGGGCACCGAGTACATGGCGGTCACGCCGTGGGGTGAGCTCTTCCCCTGCCATCAGTTCGTGGGGGATCCCAAATACAGCCTCGGAAACATCTGGGACGGCATCAAGAACACCGAGATCCAGGACGAGTTCCGCTCCTGCAACGCTTATGCGCGCCCCGAGTGCAACGATTGCTGGGCAAGACTTTATTGCTCGGGCGGATGCGCAGCAAATGCGTACCATGCAACGGGCAGCATCGGCGGCATCTATAAATACGGCTGCGAGCTCTTCAAAAAGCGCATTGAATGCGCGGTCATGATCCAGGTCGCGGAAGCGGAAAACGAATGAAAACGCCGATCTATGATTTTGTAAGGGCTTACGCCGCAAAAAACGTCGCGCGCTTCCATATGCCCGGGCACAAGGGGCACGGATCGCTCGGCTGTGAAGCACTCGACATCACGGAGATCGAAGGCGCTGACGCGCTTGACTCCGCCTGCGGCATCATTGCCGAAAGCGAGCAAAACGCCACGGAGCTTTTCGGCACCGCGCGTACCCTTTACAGCACCGAGGGCTCTTCCCTCTCCATCAAGGCGATGCTCGCCCTGGTCGTGCAAAATCACACGGGAGATCGTCCTCTTATATTGGCGGCACGCAACGTCCACCGCACCTTCGTGTACGCCTGTGCCCTGCTCGATCTTGACGTGGAGTGGATCTATCCCACGGAGCACGAGCATCTTTGCTCCTGCCACGTCACGGCTGAAGAGATCGAAAAAACGCTCAACGGTATGCAAAAAATGCCCGCAGCGGTCTATCTCACCTCTCCCGATTACCTCGGTCAAGTCGCGGATATCCAAGCGATCGCCAAGGTCTGCCACGCAAGAAGCATCCCCCTGCTCGTGGACAACGCGCACGGCGCATATCTGCAATTTCTCTCTCCCTCACAGCATCCCATCGCGCTCGGTGCGGATCTCTGCTGTGACTCGGCACACAAAACGCTCCCCGTTCTCACGGGTGGCGCATATCTGCATATTTCCAAGAACACCGACCGATGCTACGCGGAAAACGCCAAGAACGCGCTCGCGCTGTTCGCATCGACCAGCCCGTCTTATCTGATCCTGCAATCGCTCGATCTTTGCAACCAATACCTTTCAAACGGTTACCGTGAGCGCCTTGCACAGCAGATTGAAAAAACCGATCGAGCAAAGCAAACGCTTTCACAATACGGCTTTACAGTAGAAGAAAGCGAGCCGCTCAAAATCGTGATCAACGCCAAACGGTCGGGATATCTCGGGACGGAGCTTGCGGAGCTTTTGCGAAAAGAACGGATCGAATGTGAGTTTGCCGATGCGGATTACTTGGTTCTTATGCTTTCGGCAGAGACACGTGACGAAGACATGGCAAGATTGGAACGTGCCTTTGGCTTGATCAAAGCAAGAGAGCCGTTACAAACCGAAGCGGTCGGAATAGACAGATTTCCAACACAATGCAAGATCCGCGAGGCGATCCTCTCCCCTTGCGAAACGGTCAACGTAAAGGATGCGCGCGACCGCATTTGCGCCGCGCCGACCGTCTCCTGCCCGCCCGCGATCCCCGTGGTCGTCAGCGGAGAGATCATTACGGATGAAGCGATCCGCACGCTGCAAAAATATGGGATCGAACAGATCAGCGTTGTAAAAAAATCACCAACGGTATAACAAAAATCAGAAAACCGCCTCAAACAGGCGGTTTTCTTTTGAGAAAATCAAAAAATAATTTCAAAAAGGTATTGCATTTTCAAAAAAGATGTGATATAATATCGGGTGTGTGAGAAAAAAGCGCACATACAGGGGTATAGCTCAGCTGGTAGAGTACCGGTCTCCAAAACCGTGGGTCGCGGGTTCGAATCCTCCTGCCCCT
>JAFTJB010000095.1 GCA_017456625.1 Clostridia bacterium | reverse complement strand
GGAGGCGACCATTCTCGGCGCGGCGGACAAGATCTGCGCGTTGGAGTATGAGATCTTCCAGCAAGTACGCGGATTTGTTGCGGAGCAGAGCGCTCGTATTCAAAAGTCGGCGGCATTGCTTGCCGAATTGGACGTATATCTCTCGCTTGCGACCGTTGCCACCCGAAACAAATACGTTTGTCCCGAGGTGGATCAAAGCGACGTGATCGAGATCAAGGACGGAAGACACCCCGTGGTCGAGCAGTTCGTCAAGGATACCTATTTTGTTCCCAATGACGTCAGTCTCAATACCACAAGCAACCGTCTCATGCTCATTACAGGTCCCAATATGGCGGGTAAATCTACTTATATGCGTCAAGTCGCGCTAATTACGGTCATGGCGCAGATCGGTTCGTTCGTTCCCGCGAATGAAGCACGGATCGGCGTTGTAGACAAGGTCTTCACCCGTGTCGGTGCCTCCGACGATCTTGCATCGGGTCAATCGACCTTCATGCTTGAAATGAACGAGGTCTCCTATATTCTCAAAAACGCGACGAGAAAGAGTCTCATCATTTACGATGAGGTTGGTCGCGGAACCTCCACGTTTGACGGTATGAGTATTGCGCGCGCGATCGTGGAGTATACCAATAGCCGCAAGATCGGCGCGAAGACGCTATTTGCAACGCACTATCATGAATTGACCGTGATGGAGGATGAATTTGACGGGATCGTCAATTACAACATTGCCGCAAAGAAGCGCGGCGACAGCATCACTTTCCTGCGCAAGATCGTTCGCGGCTCTACCGATGATAGCTACGGAATTGAGGTTGCAAAGCTTGCGGGACTTCCCAATGAGGTCATCAAGCGCGCAAGAGAGGTACTCGCCTCGGTAGAGGCAACCTCCAGAGCAATATCGGAGAACAATTCGGGCAAGGAAAAGAAAGCGGCACCCGACGACGGAATGATCTCTTTTGACGATTGTGTCAACGAGCAGGTCATTGCGGAGCTGAAGGCTGTGGATATCAATACACTTTCACCGTTTGAGTGTATGTCCTTTCTCTTTGATTTGAAAAAACGGTTGAATTGATTACAGGAAAGGAGAAATACGCATGGCAAGGATCAACGTATTGCCGTTTTCGGTAGCCAATCTGATCGCCGCGGGTGAGGTCGTCGACCGTCCCGCCTCGGTCATCAAGGAGCTGATGGAAAATGCAATTGATGCGGGTGCGACGCGCCTGACGGTTGAAATACAGAACGGCGGCGTTACACTGATGCGCGTGACCGACAACGGATGCGGCATGAGCGCGGAGGATATTCCCGTAGCGATCCGCAGACACGCGACGAGTAAGATCCGTGATGCGGGGGATCTCGATGGGATCATGACGCTCGGCTTCCGCGGAGAGGCACTTGCGGCGATTGCGGCGGTATCGGATATGCGCATTCTCTCCAAGACCAAGGATGCGCCGTTTGGAACGATGCTGGAGGCACACGGAGGCGAGATCGTGTCGTTGACCGAGCAGGGCTGCTCGGACGGCACCTCCGTCATTGTGGAAAATCTCTTTGCAAACGTTCCCGCGCGTCGCAAATTCCTCAAAAAGGACGTGACCGAGTCTATGGCGGTCACGGCGAACGTAGAAAAGATCGCGCTTTCCAATCCGCAGATCGCCATGCGCCTGGTCATTGATGGCAATGTCAAGCTAGACACGGCGGGGGACGGAAACCTCAAAAATACCATTTATGCGGTGTTTGGCAGGGAATTCGCTTCTCGTATGATCGAGGTGGAAAGCAACAACGATGGGATCGAGGTGCGCGGATTTATCGGTCGAACCGACAATTTCAAGGCGAACCGGAACTATCAGAATTTCTTCATCAACGGTCGATTTGTCAAGAGCAAGACCGCAATGGCGGCGTTGGAGCAGGCATACGTTTCTTATATGCCGCCCGAAAAATTCCCGTGCTGTGTTCTGTATCTGTCCATCAATCCCGCGCGCGTGGACGTTAACGTGCATCCCGCAAAGCTGGAGGTCAAGTTCTCAAACGAGAAATCCGTATTTGAGGCGATCTACTATACCGTTCGTACCGCATTGGAAAACAACGTGACAAGACCCTCTATGCAGTTGGATCTTGGAACGGGACGAAAGAAAAATCCCTTCGCGAACGTTGGACGTGTGTCCGATGCGACCACGCCGATCCGCGAGGGAAGACCCGAATCCCTGCAGGCGAGACAGATCAGCTATGATATGCAAGCACAATCCCAGCCGCAACCGCAGGCACGCATGACGGCAGAGGAGTTCCGCAAGACGTATGCGGAGACGACTGTACCAAAGACAACGCCTGCTGTATCGGTCCCCCAAAACAAGCCGATCGCGATCCCGCGTCCCCAAGAGACGCCAAAGAGGGAAGTCGTAGCGCCCGTTCCGCCAAAGCCTGCTTCAAACGCGTTTCCAAATCTCCCTGCGGAGGAGCCAACACCGATCCAAAAGGATACGCCCGCTCCCATCAAGCAGACCGAAGCGCAGGCACCCGTCCCAATCAAGGAGGAGGCACCCGCGGTGGAGGAGGCAAAGCCGCTGCCCGATTATCGGATCGTTGGAGAGGTCTTTCACTCCTATGTGATCGTGGAAATGGCGGATAAAATGCTGGTCATTGATAAGCACGCCGCGCACGAGCGCATTATTTTTGAACAGCTCAAGGCGGCAATGAAGCAACAAAAGAGCTGCTCTCAGCTTCTTATGATTCCCGTTGACGTGATGATGACGAGCGGAGAGGTGGAAGCACTGCGGCAGTATGCAGGGGAGCTGGAAAGCATGGGCTTTGCGCTCCGCTTTGCGAGAAATACCGTCTCCGCGGATGCGATCCCCGAGGAGATCACGCCTGCCGCCGTTCCCGATATGCTCCAAAGTATGGCGGGACGGATCCTGAACGAAACGGGCAATGCAAAGCTTACGCGTGATATTCTGTTTGAAAAAGCGCTTTACCAAGCCGCTTGCAAGGCGGCGATCAAGGCGGGCAGAGCTTATGCCGATGAGCACATCGAGTGGATCGTCAAAAAGCTTATGGAGTGTCCCGATATTACCTTCTGTCCGCATGGCAGACCCGTGGCGATGGAGCTTTCGCACCATACGCTTGACAGACAGTTCGACCGCCTCGGATTTTGACCGTTTATGTGCCGCAAACTGTATTTTTGCGGGCATTGACGACGTAAACTGTATTTTTACATCGAAAGGATTTTGAATATGTACGAATTACTAAAGCAAGACGGACGCGCGCGACGTGGCGTTTTTCACACCGTTCACGGTGATATTCAGACTCCCGTCTTTATGAACGTCGGCACTTGTGCCGCGATCAAGGGCGGCGTGAACACCATGGAGCTCAAGACACTTGGCTGTCAGGTCGAGCTTTCCAATACCTATCACCTCCATCTTCGCCCGGGCGATAAGCTCATCCGCGATATGGGTGGTATTCGCAAGTTTATGAACTGGGAAGGTCCTGTGCTGACCGATAGCGGCGGATTTCAGGTCTTTTCCTTGGCAAAGCTCCGCAAAATCACCGAGGAGGGCGTTCGCTTTGCTTCTCACATCGACGGAAGCCGCGTGTTTATGGGACCCGAGGAGAGTATGCAGATCCAATCCAACCTCGCATCCACCATTGCAATGGCGTTTGACGAGTGCATCGAAAACCCCGCAACGCGCAAATACGTCAAGCAGAGCATGGAGCGCACCTACCGTTGGCTCATCCGTTGCCGCGAGGAGATGGATCGACTCAACGCAGATCCAGAAACGCTCAATCCACATCAGATGCTCTTTGGTATCAACCAAGGCGGTACCTATGATGATCTTCGCGTAGAGCACATGGAGATGATCCGCAACGTCAATTGCGACGGCTTTGCGATCGGAGGTCTTTCGGTTGGAGAGTCCACCGAGGATATGTACCGCATTATCGACGTGGTCGAGCCGCATATGCCTACGGATAAGCCGAGATACCTCATGGGAGTCGGCACCCCCTGCAACATTCTCGAGGCAGTGCATTATGGCATCGATTTCTTCGATTGTGTCATGCCCACGCGTAACGCGCGCCACGGAAACTTTTTTACATGGAAGGGCAAGATGAACATCACCAACGAGAAGTACGCGCGTGATGCACGTCCCATCGAGGAGGGTTGTCAGTGTCCCGCTTGCCGCAATTACAGCCGTTCGTATATCCGTCATCTCATTCGCGCAAAGGAGGTCGTCGGCTCGCAGCTTGCGGTCGCACACAATCTTTATTTTTACAATGATCTCATGCAGAAGATCCGCGATGCCCTTGACGGCGGCTACTTTGAAAAATTCTATCAGAAGTACCGTACCATCCTCGGAGAACGCGTCGAGGACTAAACGGCAAACAAAAAAGGAGCGAAAAAATCGCTCCTTTTTTATTTTAAAAATTACTGTGCGGGATCTGCAACGACGGTCGTGCCGTAGTCAGAGAAGGTCCAGGTGATATCGCCGACTGCTACCTGATCGCCGCGCTCGGGGATCGTGGTGGTCTGGGTGAGCTTGCAGGTGAACTTGACAAGCTTGCCGTCCTCGGAAAGGGTAACCTTACCGTTTTCCATCTCAAGTTTAGCGGTATATTCACCCTGAGTGAGGTCAACGATAACCTTATTGGGATTCTTGTAGACCTTTTCGTCTGTATCGTACTCAAAGTTGTTGAAATCTGCGAGAACTGCAAGGAAGGTCTTCTCGTAGTTTGCCTTTTGTGCAGCAGCTTCTTCACCGGTGATTACGCCGTTGATAACTTCTTCACCGTCGATCTTCAGAGAGTGGTCGATCTTATCGGGGTTGATCTTGAGGACCGCGTCCTGTCGGTTGGTGATCGACTGACCGTCCATGGTCATGGTCATCGTACCGGATTGGTTCAGAGTGTAGTTTGAGAAATTGGGGGCAGCGAGCATTGCCTTCCAGCCCTCTTCATCAATACCGTCGTCGCCGCAGGAGGTGAAGACGAGACCGAGAGAAAGGATCAGGGAAAGTGCTAACAAAAGGGATGCAAGCTTTTTCATGAGAACTTTCTCCTTTTTATTTTTTTGTCCTATGGACACCTCTATTGTAGCAGTTCTTTTCCTGAATGTCAATCTTTTTTGACAAAATTGTGAACAAAAAGTGACCCGAAAAGGCTCGGGTCACTTGAATTGTTAATTTAAAACATTGCTAGATCGACGTTGTCGAGAGAATCAAAAACAAAATCGGGCTTGTCTTTGTCGTCTGCGGCTTCCACATCGGCAGGCTGTGTTTCGCCCGAGAGAACGAGAACCGCGGTAACACCGTGGCGCTTTCCGATGGCGATATCGGTATAGAGACGGTCTCCAAAGATGCACATCTCGCTGCGGTCAAAGCCCGTCGTCTCACAGATCATTTCGACCGTTTCCTTATAGGGCTTGCCGAAATACGTGGGAACCTTGCCCGTGGATGCGGTAACGAATGCCGCGATCGCTCCGCTGTCGGGAATGAATCCCGTTTCGGTGGGGCAGTTGAAATCTGGATGCGTGGAGAGATACTCCGCACCGCCGCGAACCAGACGGCAAGCGTCATCGAGCTTTTTGTAGGTCAAGGTCGTATCGAAGCTGGTGATAACGATATCTGCCTTTTCCTCGTCACCCGTAAGCAGGTCAATGCCTTTCTCGCGGAAGTTGTTGACGAGCTCATCGGTTCCAACGAGGTATACGCTCTTGCCTGCGCGGTGACGGCGCAAAAACTCAATGGTCACGTCGCCCGAGGTCATGATCTCATCTGCGGTCGGCTCAAAACCGAGTTTTGTCAGCTTTTTGAGATAGAAATCGGGGGAATGGGATGCGTTGTTGGTAAAGAAGAGCACGCGCTTTCCGTGTGCACGGAGATTTTTGATAAAACGGATGGCAAAGGGGAAGACACGGTTGCCGAGATAGATGGTTCCGTCCATATCGAAGATGTAGAGCTTTTTGTCGTTCAGAACCGAAATGTTGGGATTGTTGAAGTTCATATTCGTTTCTCCTTTTCAGCAAACGCCGAGCGCGAAGCAGATCCAAAGCACCGAGTAACGGTCTTTAAGATCCTTTGCATAGCGGATCGCGTTGTGGATGGTATCCTCGCCGTAGAATTTGTGGAATTCATTCATGTCAAGACCAATGCTCGCAACGTAGCCTTCCATTTTTTCCTTAGAGGGTGCCTCCTTGAGGATCGCGCAGATCTCGTCCCACTTTGCGGCGAATTGCGCATTGTCAAGCTTACCGTAAAGACCGACCTTGTCCTGCAATTCGATCACACCGTCAGCGGCTTCCGTGTAGATCCTCTGAATATCTGCTTCCCATGCAGCACGGTCGAGTTTGAATGTCTCAAAGGGAGGCTTGAGCGCCGATAGCTTTTCGCGCAATGCGGCGGTCACAGCGGCGGAATAAAGCACGTCGATACCGTGGAGGTAATAGGGACGGTTGTCGAGCAGTCCCGTAATCTCAAAGAAGTGAGAAAGGTGATGCTCACTGCCGGAAGCGGGGCGGGAATTTCCAACGTAGCTCATCATGATACCAACGATTACAAGACCCTCCATGAGCATGCCGATCGCATCGGGATCGCGTGCGAGGAGCGCGTCAGCGGTATTTTCGGTCTGCTTGACCACCGCCATGACCGTATTGTAGACCTCATCGCAGAAATACTCGTCAAGGAGCAGGTGCGCGAGCTTCCAGTCGTTGAGGCAGGAATACTTTCCAACGATGTCTCCGTAGCCCGAGCGGATCATATCGGCGGGAGCGGTTCCAACGATCTTGCTCTCGGCAACAATCGCGTAGGGAACGCGCGCATTGAGCGTGACCTTCATATCGTTGAGGGTCAGCGCCGCACCGACGGATGCGTAACCGTCCATAGAGGGAGCGGTTGCCACGATGACGTAGCGGATATTATGGGTAAAGGAAACGTGCTTGCACAGGTCATTGATGACTCCCGAGCCGATGCCAAGTACGAGATCCGTGTCAGAGGGCATTTTTGCTTCGATCGCAGCAATGGATTTTTCGTTGGGAACAACGATCTCCTTACCAAAGATCATCTTGGCAGCGATCTTCTCTCCAAGCAGATTGGAAACACGGTCGCCGCAGAGGGGGTAAGTGTTCTCATCCGCGACAAGCACGATACTGTGAAAATCCGAAACGATCTCGGGCAGGCGCTCAAGCACGCCGTTGCCGATCTCAACGTAGCGAATGTCGCAGGTGTGCTCTCTTTTACAGGGGCAATTGTAAACACCCTCAAGCATGGCTTTGATATCCATATATTAAAATCTCCTTTGTGAATAAATAATTCTGCTTTTATCATATCATAAAATACCGTTTTGTCAAGAGTTGGCGCAAAAAACGAAAAATGCGCAAACAATCTAACATTTCGCAAAAAGAAATGCGCAAAATGTGCAAGATCGCGCGCGATTATAGGAAAAAATAAGTTTAAGAAAAAATCGTATACGGAATTGACTTTCGACAAATTTTGTGATAATATATATAGGTAGTGTTTGACTACAGAACAGACATTTTGATCAAAAAGGAGTATGTTATGTATCACATTTTATACAATCCTCTTGCCGCACACGGTCAGGGACAGAGAAAAATTCAAGGACTCAAGGATATCCTCAGGGGACAGGATTGCCTGTATGAGGATATCCGCGAGGTGAAGGATTACAAGGCTCTGTTTGCAAATTTGAAATCTGACGACAAGCTTGTCATTGCGGGCGGAGACGGAACACTTTGCTGCTTTATCAACGCGACGGACGGTATCCTGCCCGAAAATGAGATCTACTACTATGCGGCAGGTAACGGAAACGATTTCTATCGCGATATTTCCAAGGAGCCCGACAAGCTTATCAAGGTCAACTCTTACATCAAAAATCTTCCTACCGTCGAGGTCAACGGTATGACGAAGAAATTTCTCAACGGAATTGGATACGGTATAGACGGATATTGTTGCGAGGTTGGCGATCAGCTCGCAAAGACCTCGGAAAAGCCCATCAACTATACCGCGATTGCGATCAAGGGGCTTTTGTTCCACTATAAGCCCACCAATGCGAAGATCACTGTTGACGGCGTAACCAAGACCTTTGAAAAGGTTTGGCTTGCGCCTTCCATGAACGGTCGCTATTATGGTGGCGGTATGAACGTTACTCCTGCACAGGACCGTCTGAACGAGGAGAAAAAGCTCTCTGTTGGCGTGTTCCACGGATCGGGAAAGCTTAAGACGCTGATGATCTTTCCCTCAATCTTCAAGGGTGAGCATATCAGCCATACCGACGTATTTTCCGTGATGACGGGACATCATATTACCGTTGAGTTTGACAGACCCACAGCGCTCCAGATCGACGGCGAGACCGTTCTCGGTGTCAAGTCCTATACTGTTCACGCGGGCGTTCCCGCAAAAGAGGAAGTCGCTACCGTTTGATTTTTTTTAAAAGGAAGGAACGACTATGCTTTGTTACGCTTTTTTGGTGCTTGCGTTGATTCTGGCGCCTCTTCTGTGCTTTGCCGTACCTGCTATCAGCTTTTGGTGGCTGATCCCGCTCTTTATCGGTATCTTCTTGGCGGCAAATATCATTTATCTTGCGGGTATTTTCTTTGCCTCTCTCTGTCTTTCCAAAAAGCAGCCCGAGCATACAAGCCCGGCGGGAATGTTCATGATCCGATTGACCATGGATTGGCTTTTGACCTTCTTTGGAGTAAGGATCAAAATGAAGGGGGAGGAGATTTTGCCCGACGGTCCCGTGGTGCTTGTCAGTAACCATCTCTCCGACTTTGATCCCATGGCGGTTCTCGCGGTTCTTCGCCGCAGGATCATCTATATCTCCAAGGAATCCAACTTCAAGATCCCGATCGTAGGTCGTTTTATTCGCCGTACGGGATTTTTGGCGATCGACCGTGAAAATCCCATGCGTGCGATGCGTACGCTCAAGCGCGCGGCGGAATATATGAAAACAGATGGCGTCGACGTCGGTATTTATCCCGAGGGAACAAGAAGCAAAACGGGTGAGCTTTTGGAATTCAAGGCAGGCGCATTCCTGCTTGCCAAGCGCGCAAATGCACCCATCGTGATCATGACGACCAAGGGGACCGAGAAGATCTCCAAAAACTTTTTGCGCCGCAAGACCGTTGTGGAGCTGGATTTTATTGAGGTCGTGGATGCCGATATCTTTAAGACCAAGTCGATGGATGAGGTCAGCCTTTACGTGCGCGATCGAATCGCCGCACATCTGGGACAAAAGTGATGCCACGCCGTAATCCGCGCGGTGATCTTTGCGTCTGTGCAGATAGCTTACAATCTGCGCGTGCATTTGCGGAGTCTGCGGTCAATCGCGGGCTCCGCTCGCTCGTTATAAAGACAACGCCAAATCTCTCCGAGCTTGAATACGACGCATTGCGCTCCGAGTACGCAGACCGATTGACGGTTTTGCGTGCATATGTGGGTGATACAAATAAGCGCTCCTTGATAGGGGACTACGAGGTATTGATCGGAGAACTCAAGACCTTGGAGCTTGGCGGCGTGATCGTTCCTTTTCCAAAAACCTGTGAGGAACTCCGTTCTGCGCTTCGTTATGTGTTGGGCGATCCCGTTTACTTTATTGGCAAATGCTACACCGCGCTGTCCGAGCTCCCAAAAAGAACCGAATGTGATGCGGTCAGGCTCTTTGATCCGTACACACTTTGGAATGCGGACGGAAAGCTGTTTGACCCCACCGATCCGCGCCTTATACTCTATGAACACAATTTGATCCACTCGCTGCTTTTGCAGAACGTTGTATTTGATTTGCGTGTTACACCCTGCAGGCGAGGTGTTCTTCCAATACGGTTTCCCAAAACCGCATTGCTGCGTATGATCAGCGAAAGAGGCGGTCGTGTAGCACTTTCGTCAAGTGCACAAACACCGCAGGAGATGTGCGCGGGCTTTAAGGAGGCAATGGCACAGCTTCGCGCCTGTGGATTTGGCAGTATCCATATTCGACAAAAACACGGTTGGGAAAGATTGTCACTTTGATATCTTTAGGGATTGACAAACGGATGTTTGTTTAGTATAATATATATAATTTCGTAAAATCAAGGAGAAGAAACATGAATTTTTTCGATGAACTTGCAAGCTATGACAAAGAAGTATATGATGCCTGCTCGCTGGAGCTTGGCAGACAGAGACAGAATATTGAGCTGATCGCTTCCGAGAATGTGGTATCCAAGGCTGTCCTTTTGGCGGCAGGAACCGCGCTGACCAACAAATACGCCGAGGGATATCCCGGAAAGCGCTACTACGGCGGATGTCAGTACGTTGATATCGTTGAGGATCTTGCACGCGAGAGAGCAAAGAAGCTCTTTGGCGCGGAGCATGCCAACGTTCAGCCGCACTGCGGAGCAAGCGCAAATCTTGCCGTTTTCTTCGCACTTCTCAATCCCGGTGATACAGTCATGGGACTTAACCTCGCACATGGCGGACATCTTTCTCACGGCTCTCCCGTCAATATTTCGGGTAAGTATTTCAACGTCGTTCCGTACAGCGTTTCGGATGATACCGAGATGCTCGATTATGAGGAGATGCGTCGTGTAGCACTCGAGTGCAAGCCCAAGCTCATCATTGCAGGTGCGAGCGCATATTCCAGAACCATCGATTTTGCAAAGATCCGTGAGATCGCGGACGAGGTCGGTGCGTACTATATGGTCGATATGGCGCACATTGCGGGACTTGTTGCGGCAGGTCTGCATCCCAATCCCGTGCCTTTTGCGGACGTTGTAACCACCACCACGCACAAGACCCTTCGCGGTCCTCGCGGTGGCTTGATCCTCTGCCGTGAGGAGCTTGCAAAGGCAATCGACAAGGCAGTTTTTCCGGGCACGCAGGGCGGACCTCTCATGCACGTCATTGCGGCAAAGGCAGTTGCGCTCGGCGAGGCAATGACCGATGAATTCAAGGAATATCAAAAGCAGATCGTCAAGAACGCAAAGGTGCTTTGCGAGGCACTCAAGGAGGCTGGCTTCCGCGTGGTTTCGGGTGATACCGACAACCACCTCATGCTCATCGACCTCCGTCCGTTCTCCATCACGGGTAAGGAAATGGAGAAGAGACTTGACGAGGTGCATATCACCGTCAACAAGAATGCTATCCCCAACGATCCCGAGAAGCCCTTCGTTACCAGCGGTATTCGTGTGGGTACCCCTGCGGTAACCTCACGCGGCTTTAAGGAAGAGGAGATGAAGATGATCGCGAAATGGATGCGTGACGTTGCCGTTGATTTTGAGGGCAACCGTGAGCGCGTTGCTGCCGAGGTCACCGCGCTTTGCGCAAAATTCCCGCTTTACGAATAATAAATAACCGACGGAGCGTCGCGCAATCCATGCAAGACGCTCCTGTTTTTAATTTTTTTCGGAAAATATGGTGGATTTTGTCAAAAAATATCACTTGTTATAGTGAGGGGTCTTTTTTGTGAAAGAAATATATTTTTCTTAATAAAAAAGATCAACTTTTGAGCAAATCCAAAGGAGAGAAAAATGAGCAATCTGACAGCAGAAAAAAAGATCCTCCCGGACGAAGAGATCGTAGATCTGTACTGGGAAAGGAACGAGCTTGCGATCGAGGCAACAGACGATAAGTATCAGAAATATTTGTACAAGATAGCGTACAATATTTTGAACGACCGTCTTGATTGTGAGGAGTGCATCAACGACACGTATCTTGGAACGTGGAACACCATTCCGCCTGCAAGACCGAACGCATTCCGTAATTTTTTAACGCGGATCATGCGCAACGTCTCCATGGAGCGTTATCGAAAAAAGACTGCCAAAAAACGCATCAGATCCGAAATGACGGTTTCTCTTGAGGAATTGGATGATTGCGTATCCTTTTCTGCGCCGTCCGTCGAGGAGGAATTTGCGGTTCGTGAGATAAGCAAGATTTTGAGTGAATATTTGCGCACCTTGCCGACAAGACAGGAGTTTGCCTTCATTTGCCGATATTACTGCGCCGATTACGTGGCAGATATCGCCAAAATGCTGGATGTGAGCCCCAATACCGTCTATCGCGACCTTGCAACCATGCGCGAAGAGCTCAAAAATCGTTTGAAGGAGGCGGGATACTATCATGAATGAGAGAGATGAAAGAAAATTTCAAGTGATCTCCGGCATTGATGAGGAGATCGTCGACCGAAATTTGAATAAAAGATTTGAGCTTTTGGAAAAGCTGAAGCAAAAGACGAAGAGGATCCTTACGAAGAAGCAGAAGATGTGGATGTTTGGAGGCGGCGGAGTCGCGGCGGCGGTTTTGTTGGCGTTCCTCGGAGTATTCCTGTTTGGCATTCTTCTCAAG
>JAFTJB010000094.1 GCA_017456625.1 Clostridia bacterium | reverse complement strand
GGCTAAGCTTGGCGAGTAAAAGATTATTGACAATAGGATAAAGACCTTGAAGAGGGGAGAAACTTCTTGAAAGAAGTTTCTCCCCTCTCCAAACCTCTCCCCGTTTCAAGAACTTTTAACAGCAAAGAGCGCGCATACTCAACAGAGTATGCGCGCTCTTTGTTAAAACCTCTCTCATTGAGAGAGGTTTTAATTTTTGGGTGGGTATGGGGTGCGTTCATCGGTAAGTCCAAGCAAGTAGTCGGTTGAGGTATGATAGAATATTGCGAGCGCAATCAATGCATCGAGTGGGATCTGCCTTTGACCGTTTTCATATTGGGAATAAGTATTTTGCTTGATGTGCAAATATTCCGCCACTTGACGCTGTGTCAAGTCACCGTCTTCTCTCAAATCTTTAATTCGCATATTACCTCCAGATAACAAGCCTCTTTTACAAAATTATATAAAATCTCATAATGAGATATTGACAAATATCTCAAATTGTGAAATTATATGATAAAAAGGAGGTGAAAAGATGAAATATTGTCAGGAATGCGGAGGAATCAATCACAATGAGGCACGAATATGTCGCAGATGCGGATGTAATTTTTACGGAGAAAGAAACAGAAGCTATGAGGATAATGATATTAGTGCGGGGCTTTGTGTTTTGTCTTTTTTAATCCCTCTGTTTGGTTTTATATACTGGGCAGTAAAGACAAACTATGCTCCAACCCGCGCGAAAGCGTGCGGAATTACGGCAATGATATCATTCATCTTTGGGTTACTTATTAATATTGGTTTGCTTTGGTAATAATATTGCACTTTCTCAGGGGGGCTGAAAATAATAGGTAAATCAGTATTATAGCAAAATATTTAGGAGGAAAATATTATGAAATATTGTCAACAATGCGGACGTGAATTAATAGATGACGCTGCTATTTGTATTGGGTGCGGGAGCACAATCGGAGCATTGAAAAAGGCGCTTGATAACAGAATTAATATTGGTTTTTGCATTCTGTCTTTCTTTATGCCGCTTTTTGGAATTGTATATTGGGCAGTAGTATCAGGATGGGCACCGAAACGTGCACGGGCTTGCGGTATTACAGCAATTGTATCCATCGTGATTTCATTTGTAGTGACACTTATTTTAATTGTGATGTTTGTGGGGTGGCTTGTGGAGTATGCAAATTCTTATGAGTACCTTTATTATGGATACCAATGATGTTTTTGTGATTTCATATTGGTATGTTCGTATATGATAGTCATACTTCCGATGGCAGAGTTGCTTTGGTGAGTTTTCAGGGTGGTGGCACCTGAAAACTGTGCGGGAGCAGATCTTGTAAAACCGTGATGCAAACAAAAAAGTCTGTTTGCCGTACAAACGAACGAGGCGCAGACTAATAAATCTGATCCAAATTCAAAAACTTTTTAAAGTTTTTGAAGGGGGTGTGGGGGAAATTTTTTTCTTAAAAAGTTTCCCCCACATATCCTTAAAATATATTTTTACTCCCTCAAATCAATATTTCGAACCACGTCACGAATCTTCAGGACCTGGGAGGGGGAGACGGAGAGCTCATCGATGCCCATTTTGAGAAAGGCTTTTGTGAGGCTGACATCGGATGCGAGCTCGCCACAGATGCCGACCCACGCGCCGTGGCGGTGTGCGCTTTGCGCGGTGAATTCGATGAGTCGGAGGATGGCATCGTGGTGCGTGTCGCAGAAGCGGTCAACGCGCGGATTTTGTCGGTCGCAGGCGAGGGTATATTGCGTGAGATCGTTGGTGCCAATGCTAAAAAAGTCCACCATGGGGGCAAGAAGATCGCTGATAATTGCGGCGGCGGGAGTTTCGATCATGATCCCAAGCTCGATTTGATTGGAGTAGGAGATCCCGCTCATTTTCAGCTCGTTTCGGGCTTCCTTGCAAAGCGCCAAAACCGATTCTAATTCGCGCACACCCGTGATCATTGGGAACATAATGCCGAGATTGCCGTAGACGGAGGCGCGGTAGAGTGCGCGCATTTGTGTTTTGAAAATATCGGGGCGGGTGAGATAGATGCGTACGGCACGAAGTCCCAGCGCGGGATTTTCTTCCTTTTCCATGTGAAAATAGTCCACCTGCTTGTCGGCGCCGATATCGAGCGTACGGATGATGACCTTTTTGCCGCCCATGCTTTCGAGAATCTTTTTGTAGACGTAAAATTGCTCGTCCTCGGTGGGGAAGTCGGATTTTTCGAGATAGAGAAACTCACTGCGGAAGAGTCCGATCCCACCTGCGTCGCTGACCAATGCAGCACCGAGATGCTCGACGCTGCCAATGTTTGCAAAGACGTTGACATGCGTGCCGTCGAGGGTGACGTTGTCCTTGCCCTTGAGCTTTTGCAGAAGCGCTTTTTTGTGACGGTCGGAGAGAAGGCGGCTTTGAACAGCGCGAAGCGTTTCATCATCGGGATCTACCACGATCTCTCCGCTGTAGCCGTCCACGGTGAGCAGATCTCCGTCCTTGATCTGCGCGAGAAAGCCTGCACCGATGCCAATTACGGCGGGGATATTCATATTGCGCGCTAAAATTGCGGTGTGTGAATTTTGCGAGCCCTGCTCGGTGACAAACGCGACTACGCGGCTTTTGTCGATCGATACGGTCTCGCTTGGAGCAAGATCATCGGCGCAAAGGATGATCTGTGTGTCGTCTGTGTTGTTGTGCACGGTCCCTTCGACAAAGCAGGAAACAATGCGGTTGGAAATATCCTTGACGTCGGCGGCGCGCGCTTGCATATAGCTGTCGTCCATGGCGGCAAAAAGGCGCGAAAAGTTCTCACCCGTGGAAGCGACGGCAAATTCCGCGTTGACCGATTGCGTTTTGATGATGTTGAGGATGGACTCGTTGTAGTCGTCATCCTCGATCATCATTTTGTGGATCTCAAAGATCTGCGCGTTGGCGTCTCCGATCTCACTTTTGGCTTTTTCGTAGATGGCATCCAGCTCACGAATAGCGCGTGATTTTGCAAGCTCGAGTCGGCGGATCTCCGCTTCGGTATCCGTGATTCTTGTTCGGTAGACCATGGCGGTGCTACGGCGAAAGACCGATGCGCGGCCAATCGCATAAGCGCCGTATACACCTTTTCCGTAAAATTTCAGCATGTAAATCCCTTCCTTTGCGAAAATGCGGCCATTTTTGACCGCATTTTCGTTAATTTTTAGAAATGCTCGGCAAAGAAGCGCTCCAGCTCTGCGGCGGCGCGTGCCTCGTCCGCACCCGATACCGATACCGTGACGGTGTCACCGCACTTGATGCAAAGCCCCATGACTGCCATCAGCTTATGCGCGAGCGCGCTTTTCTCGCCCTTTTGGATCGAGATCTCGCTTTCAAATTCCTTTGCTTTCTTTGCCAGCAGACCCGCAGGTCGCGCGTGAATCCCAACCGGATCCGTGACCGTATAATGAAACGTTACCATTTGATCACCTCACTTGAGACGGAGCACCGTGTCGCCCGTTTGGATTGTACCCGATGCACAAATTTCAACCTCGTCGTATTCATCGGTGTTGCAGATCACCATGGGAATGACGGTGCTGTAGCCTGCCGATTTGATACCGTTGAGATCAAACGACAGCAGCAGATCTCCCGCCTTGACCTCTTGACCGCTCTTGACCTTTGGTTCGAAGAATTTTCCCTCCAGACGAACGGTGTCAATACCGACGTGCAGAAGGATCTCCGCGCCGCTGTGGGAGAGCAGATTGATTGCGTGACGACCGTCTGCGACCGATTCGATCACACCGTCGCAGGGGGCAAAGAGCTTGCCTTCGGTGGGCTCGATCGCAAGCCCGTCGCCGAGGATCCCTGTTGCGAATGCCTCGTCGGGGACGTTTCCGAGCGGGACGATCGTGCCGTTTGCGTGTGCCGCAAGAGAGAGGGGATCGCGGTGCGGCTTTTCCTTGCTCTCGGACTTGGGTTGAGGTGTGTGGATCGTGGGGTCATCAGAGGCAGCACTGCCCCAAAAATCGTCAAGTCTGGATTTTACCACAGAAACCTGCGGACCGTAGATGATCTGCACGCCGTTTCCCTTGCGGATCACGCCCGAGGCGCCGCTGGCGCGCAGTAACGCTTCGTCCACCTTGTCCCCGTTTTTGACTGTGACACGGAGTCTTGTCGCGCAGCAATCGATATCCGAGACGTTTGTCTTGCCGCCAAGCCCCTTGAGGATCATAGCACTTGTCTCGTCATAGTTGTTTTTGGTGTCTCCTGCAATGGCGGAGCGACGCGCGTTGACGTCGGCACGGGTGTAGAGCTTGGTCTCCTCATCGTCCGCCTCGCGTCCGGGGGTCTTGTAATTGAGCTTGGTGATAAGGAAATAGAAGGTAAAATAATAGATGACCGCGTAAACGAGACCGACGAGCACGATGCGGATCCAATTGGTCTTTTCGTTGCCTTGCAGGATGCCGAAGAGCGTCAGGTCGATCAATCCACCCGAGAAGGTCATGCCAACGCCGACGTTAAAGACGTGCATGAGCATATAGGAAAGTCCCGCAAAGACGCAGTGGATCACGTACATCAAGGGCGCAACAAATAGGAAGGTAAATTCGATCGGCTCGGTAATACCCGTGAGCATGGAGGTGAGCGCCGCAGAGAGAAGCAAGCCGCCTACAAGCTTGCGCTTTTCGGGGCGTGCCGCGCGGTACATGGCGTATGCCGCCGCAGGAAGACCGAAGATCATAAAGGGGAATTTGCCTGACATAAAGCGTGTTGCGGCGACCGAGAACACGGTGGTGGATTTGGAAGCCAGCTCGGCAAAGAAGATGTTTTGTGCGCCCTGCACCAATACACCGTCAATGACCAACGCGCCGCCAAGCTCGGTCTGCCAGAAGGGCATATAGAATACGTGGTGAAGCCCGAAGGGGATGAGCGCACGCTCGATAATGCCGTAGATCAGAGTTCCTGCGTAGCCCGAGCGGTAAACAAGATCGCCAAGCTTGGCAATACCTGCCTGCACGGGCGGCCAGATAAAGAACATGAGAATTCCGACAAGCAAAAAGACCAGGCTGGAAATAATGGGGACGAAGCGCGTGCCACCGAAGAAGGAGAGCACCTGCGGCAATTCGATCTTGTAAAAACGGTTGTGGAGCGCGGCAACGCCAAGTCCTACCACGATACCGCCAAACACACCCATTTGCAGGGTGGTGATACCAAGGACCGAGGTGGTGGAGTTGGGCGCCATGGCGGCAACACCGCCGTTTGCAGTGATGAGCGCTGTAATCGCGGTATTCATAATGAGATAGGCGATCGCGCCGGAGAGTGCGGCGACCTCTTTCTCGCGCTTTGCCATACCGATGGCAACACCCATCGCAAAGAGCAGAGCAAGATTGTCAAAGACCACGCCGCCCGCCTTTGCCATAATGTCAAAGACGGTGTAGAGCACACCGCCCTCGTAGATGATATTGGTCAGATTGTATGCCTCAAGCGTGGTGGGATTGGTAAACGAGCTACCGATTCCGAGCAGGAGTCCCGCAACAGGCAAAAGCGCAATGGGGAGCATAAAGGAACGTCCCACCCGTTGCAAGACACCGAATATTTTGTCTTTCATATAAACCTCCAAAAGGATTTTTGAAATTTTGCGCAACCATAGTTTGTACACGTTGCGGCATTTTTAAACCGTTTTTGTAATTTTGATGAAAATAAAAAAAGAAACGGGAAATTATCCCGTTTCAGCTTGCTGACAAAGGTAATACGTACTGTCAAAATGACGAAAGGTTTTGGTCGAGCTTTTTCAAAAGCTCGCGAGGTGGAGGACGCGCAGCCTCCCTCTCGCTCCGCAGAGCGCGAAACCATCCTCGGCGTTTCTTTTTTGTGTATTCGCTTGCGAATGCGGCGAAGCGTAGCCTTTGCTCTTACATGGATTGGTAAATTTTGTCCGCGGTCTCTCCGATCCGCTTGCATTCCTCCGTCCGGATGCCGCGCAGATGCTTTTTGGCAGGCAAGCCCCAAATATCGAATATCCGAGGTCCGATCCACTCAAGATGCTCGCAAGGAGAGTACAACCCCTTTACTGCGGAAAGCGCGGCACGGCGCGGGTGCTGGAAGATAATCTTCATTGGATGCTTGATGATGGCGAAGACCAGCTTTGGATAGTGCGAGGTGATGTTGGTGAAGGTGATGCCCGGATGAACGACCGAAAGGGTCACGTCTTTTTCACCTTGGAACAGCTCGTAGAGAGAGCACATCAAGTAGCGCTTGGCGTTTCCGTAAACGAGAGATGCGCGCGTTCTTTTGGAAAAATCAACGTCATGGGGATCGGTCTTGGAATAGCGATGCGCAATGCTGCCCATGACCTCCACATGACCGTTTCGCTCACGCAGGAGCGGTAGCAGCTCACGAATGATGTAGTAGGGAGAGACAAAATTGATCTGAAAGACGTTGTCAAACCCCGTGGAGCATGTGTGTCGGGGAATGCTGTACGCGCCCGCGTTATGGAGAAATACGTCGGGTGTGTGGCGCTTGAGCGCCTCCGTTGCCGTTTTGACCGATTCGATATCGGAAAGCTCAACGGGAATACATTTGACCGTAACGGGATAGTCGCGCATCAGCTCCTCGCGAAAGGCTTGGGAGCGTATTTCATTTCTGTCCATCAGAATTAAGTCGGCACCGAGTGCGGCGAGGTGGCGACAGAGCTCCTTGCCAATGCCGCCCGTTGTGCCCGTTACGGCAATCGTTTTTCCTTTGAGCGACGATGCGTTTTTTGCGAGCCATGCTTCTGTTTTCATGTGGGACTCCTTTTTTGGAATGTGATTTCAAAGCGCGGAGGGGAAGCCTCCCGAAAGAAGCTTCCCCACAAAAAGCATTTAATTCTGTTCTTCCGTCGGTACGTCGACGAATTTTTCAATATATTCCTCGGGTGTGATGAGGACTGCACGCGGCTTGGAGCCGTCGGGCGCGGAGACGTAGCCCTCCTCCTGCATACGGTCGATCAGCTTTGCCGCACGGCTGTAGCCGATGGTAAGCTTACGCTGAAGCAGAGAGGTGGAGATCTTCTTTTCCTCGACCGCGATACGGACCGCGTCGGAGTACTTGGAATCGTCGCCCTTTCCGCCCTCGGGAAGCGAGGAGGAATCCGAAGCGGCGCCACCCTTGCCCTTGCTTCCGCACTGTGCGGAGAATTCCTTCATCTTGCTTGTAAAGCGCTCGTCGTAGGTTGCACCGCCGTTGGTGGCACGGATGAATTCGCAAATGCTTTCAACCTCCTTCTCATCGACGAATGCGCCCTGCACACGGGTAAAGCCCATAGCGCCGACGGGGGCGAAGAGCATATCACCCTTACCGATCAGCTTCTCGGCGCCCGCGACGTCAAGAATGGTACGGGAGTCGACCTGCGATGCAACGGTGAAGGCGATACGGGAGGGAATGTTGGATTTGATCAGACCCGTAACGACGTCGACGGAGGGACGCTGGGTACCAATGATAATATGCATACCCGCCGCACGCGCCTTTTGCGCCAGACGGCAGATTGCGGTCTCGACCTCATCGGGAGCGGACATCATCAGATCGGCAAGCTCATCGATAATGATGACGATCTGCGGCATGAAGGGCATATCGGGATCGTTTGCGGTAACCTGGTTGTAGCCCTTGATATCACGCGCGCCAACCTGCTGGATCAGCTCAAAGCGGCTCTCCATTTCCTCAACAGCTGCCTGAAGCGCACCTGCCGCATCCTTGGGAGCGGTGACGATGGGGGCGAGCAGATGGGGGATGCCCTTGTAGATGCTGAACTCGACCTTCTTGGGGTCGATGAGAACGAGCTTGACTTCATCGGGACGCGCCTTGTAGAGCAAGCTCATAATGATTGAGTTGATGCAGACCGACTTACCCATACCCGTTGCACCCGCGACAAGCAGGTGGGGCATTTTGGCAATGTCAAAGAGCAGAGGCTTACCCGTAACGTCGGCGCCGAGGCAGGCGGTCAGCTTGCTCTGCGCCTCTTTGAATGCCTTGGACTCAATCAGCTCGCGCAGGAAGATGTTGGAGCGGAGCTTGTTGGGAACCTCGATACCCACGGCACTTTTTCCGGGGATCGGTGCCTCGATACGAACCTTTGAGGCGAATACAAGAGAGATATCATCGGCGAGATTGACGATCGAGCGGACACGGACACCCGCGGAGGGGGTCAGCTCGTATCTGGTAACGGTCGGACCGTGCGAGTAGGCGATTCCGTCAATGCTGATGCGGAAGTTTTCAAGCGTGGTATTCAGCTTCTCGACACTCGTGCGGATCTCCTCCTGGTTTTCCTCGGTCATAGGCTCGGGTGCATGGAGATAAGTCAGAGGCGGGAAGACGTAGCGCCGGGGCTTGGCGGGAACGGCGGCAACGGTCTTGACGATTTTCTTGACCTCGGTCTTGGTCGCCGGCTTTTCGCCTGCCTTGGGAAGCGTTCTGTGCTGTGCCTCGATCTTTTCAAACTCCTCACTCGTCAGACCGAAGTCCTTCTGCGATAGCTCCTTGACCTCGCGTACGGTAGGCTGGTTGACGGTCTTTGTCGCGGTCGCTTTTTTGACGGTGGGAGCTACCTTTGCGACAGATGCCGCAGTGGGTGCCGTCTTTGAGACCGCTACGGGCTTCGCTTCTGCCGCTTTGGGCATGGGAACCTCGGGCGGAACAGGGGAGTGCTGTGCCTTCGGCGCCGGCTTTTGGGGCTCGTCGAAGTCGATAAACACGTTTTTGAGATCAAAGTGGCGCTCTGCCTTCGGGACGGGGCGTGCTACACGCTCGGTCTTGGGGAAAATGGGATCCACCGCGCGGTCTCGGTTTGCGGCAGGATCTGCGGGAGCGGGCGCTGCGTGAGCGGTCTCTGCCGACTTTGTGCTCGCGGTGTTGGATATAGGAGAGGGAGATGCCGTTACGGGCTTTGCGCTGTCGCCTGTTGCCATTTTCTTGTTAACGTCGGCAGGAACGAAGAGCTTGCTTCCCTCGTGCGGATCGAGCATGGGAATAGGCATGGGAGCGAGCTTGTCCCCCTTTTCGCGAGGCGCCTTTGCAGCCGTGCTTGCATCCTCCTTTACGATCACCGCACCGGAGGATGCATCATCCTCATTTTCGGGATTGGTGATTTTTTTCATCTTTTCCTTCATTTTAGCGGCATAGCCTGCTGCCTCTGCGTCCTTTTCGGAAACGGTGCCTCGCCCCTCGCGCTTTTCCTGACGGCGCGTCTGAATGTAGGTCCAGAGGTGGTGCGGGGTCATGCCGAGGAAATAGAAGAGAGCGGCGATGAGCAGACAGAGCAGAAGAATGACGGATCCCGCAATGTTGAGGTATCTTGCAAGGAAATAGCCGAGTCCGCCGCCGATCACGCCACCCATGGTCATTTGACTGCCGAGCTCCATGAGCTGGGATGCGGTGAGATAGCGCGTATCGGGCTCCCAGATCGAGATGCCGAACACGTGGATCAGCGAGCCGAGCAGGATCATAAAGACCAGCGAGGTGACGATCTTGGAGATGGCAAGACGGTTGTCAATAAATCTTTTCCAATAAATTGCAAGGTTAACGAGCAGAAGAGGGAGCGTGAATGCCGCGGGACCGAACAGACCGAAGAGGAGATAGCAGATCCAATATCCAACGCTTCCCATCCAGTGCTCCGAGGGGGTCTCGGCGAGCATATTGTCGGTGTTGCAGAACAGATTGAGCAGAAGTGAGATGCCAATGAAGACCGCGAAAACGATCAGCACGTAGGGGAGGAGTCGGTGGGCGGTCTTTGCGGAACGCGGGACCGACAGATCAACGGGCTCTTTTTTTGCTTTGCCGTCGGTCTTTTTGCCGGGTGCTGTTTTGGTTGCGGTCGTAGAGTGGGCACGGTTGTCGGTGCTCTTTTGGTTTCCTGCGGCGGGCTTTTTCTTTGCCACGGGCTTTTTTGCCGCTGCGGGAGCGCTTGCCTTCTTTTCGGTTGGCTCCTTTGCCGCAAATGCCGTTTCGTTTACGGGCGGCGTCTGATCGGCGGTCGGCTGCTTGGAGACTTCCTCCGCGCCTGTGTCGTCGATCTTCTTTTCCTGATCCATGTCTTGAACTTCCTTTCTTGTAAATCTCTTTTCAAGCAGGGTTATTTTGCATATAAACTACCATTCTATAGTATAGCACGAAAGCGGGAGGATTGCAAGCCCTTTTTGGAGTTTTTTGAGGCGCGAGAAAAGAAAAAACGGTGCGATGACCGCGCAGATACCACAAAACGCTTCCGCAATTGGAAATTCAATGCATAAAAAAACAGACGAAAGTCAAAAAGTCAAAATAAAAATTCCAAAAATAGAAAAATATATTGCAAAAACCCCTTGACAAACGGCCGGGAAAGGATTATAATATCATCAGAAACGGAAAAACAGGCGCAAAACCGCGCTGACAGAAAGGATTTTACAATCATGGCAACAGCAAAGAAGACGAAGCTCCCCGTTCCCACCGACCTCGATACGGATGGCAAGAAGCAAGCCCTCGCCACGGCGATGAAGCAGATCGAGCGCGATTTTGGCGCCGGCTCGATCATGAAGCTCGGAGAAAACAGCAAGATGGAGGTCCAGGCAGTCCACACGGGCTCGCTCTCTCTTGATTTTGCACTTGGTATCGGCGGTGTGCCGCGCGGAAGAATCGTGGAGATCTTTGGTCCCGAGTCCTCGGGTAAGACCACGGTCGCTCTTCATATCCTTGCGGAGGTGCAGAAGGCGGGAGGAACAGCCGCGTTCATCGACGCGGAGCACGCGCTCGATCCCGTCTATGCAAAGGCGCTTGGCGTAAACATCAACGATCTGCTCGTATCTCAGCCCGACTGCGGTGAGGATGCCTTGGAGATCTGTGAGGCACTCGCACGCTCGGGTGCTGTGGACGGTATCGTCGTTGACTCGGTTGCCGCACTCGTTCCGCGCCAGGAGATCGAGGGAGATATGGGTCAGGCGATGGTAGGTGTGCAGGCACGCATGATGTCGCAGGCGATGCGTAAGCTCTCGGGTGTCATTTCCAAGAGCAATTGCGTGGTCATATTTATCAACCAGATCCGTGAGAAGGTCGGTGTGATGTACGGAAATCCCGAAACCACCCCCGGCGGCCGCGCGCTGAAGTTCTTTGCTTCGGTGCGTATCGACGTGCGCAAGACCGAGCAGCTCAAGGACGGCAACGATATTTACGGTAACCACGTGAAGTGTAAGATCGTAAAGAACAAGGTCGCTCCTCCCTTCCGTGTGGCGGAGTTTGATATTCTGTACGGAAAGGGCATCTCCTCCTCGGGAGAGATTCTCGACTTTGCCATCATGCTCGATATTATCAAAAAGAGCGGATCCTGGTTCTCATATAACGGTGAGCGGATCGGCCAGGGCAAGGAGAACGTGCGCAAGATCGTGGAGAGCGATCCCGCCTTCCTCAAGGCGCTCGAGGAGCAGGTCCGTGCGATGAACGCGCAGGGTAAGCTTACCGTGGAGCAGGAATTTGAGGTGGACGAGGACGATGAATTTGATTTGAGACTGGAAGACGGTGAGGACGATTGACGATCGATATTGACGAGCGAATCCCAACGCCGCTGAAAATATCCATTACCGGATTGATCGCGCAGAATGCGACCTCGGAGATCTCTGTCCGTCTGCTCCTCGAAAACGGGGAACATCGGGAGCAGAAGAGCCTTTTGCTTACCATGGAGCAGTATTGCGAGCTCCGACCGCAAAAGGGGGAAATTTCGGAGGAGACATACGACCTCTTGGAGTGCGCGGCGGAGGAATGTCGCGCGATCCGAGCGGGGGAGAATCTTCTTTCCTACGGCTCTAATTCCGTGCAAAGGCTGACACAGAAGCTTATGCAGCGTGGATTTTCGAGAGCGGTCGCGGCGAACGCGGCGCAAAAGCTCTGCGAGAGAGGACTTATTGACGAGGATGCGCAGGTAAGACGTGAGGTAGAAAAGTGCCTTTGCAAGCTTTGGGGCGCTTCGCGCATTCGCACGCATCTGTGGAGCCGTGGCTTTGCAACAGAGTCGCTTTCGGCGTTGCCCGAGATGCTTGCGGAGGTGGATTTTGTTGCCAATTGCCAAAAAATGATCCAAAAGCATTACGGAGAGCCTCCGGTTGATCGTGATGAGCTGCGACGCATGATCGCATCGCTCTCGCGCTACGGGTATTCGATCGGAGAAATACGCGCCGCAATTGCGGCACTGCAATAAAAAGCGCACCGTGTCACGGACACGGTGCGCTTTTTGATGTTATTTTCCTTTGCGGAATACCAGAAATTTGCTGATAAAGTAGTTGAGCACGATGACAAGCACCGCCGCCGCGATCTTGACAAGGTAGGGGCTCCACGTAAGGCAATCGTAGAAGATAAACACGATCAGCTCCTGGAGCAGAAGCGTGAACACGCGACCTCCCGAAAAGGTGCAGAGCTCGCGCAGAACGGCGGATGCCTTCTTTTCCTTGCTCTCAAAAACGAAGAGGCGGTTGGTGACGAAGGCGAAGAGCACGGCGGAGATCCATGCAATGACGTTTGCTGCATGGACGTTGAGGTGGACGGAGTACAAAACAAAGGAGATGCTCCAATCCACGAGCGTGGTCATGCCGCCGAAGATCACGTAGAGAATGATCTCGCGGTGCGCAAGATAAAGCTGCTTGAGTCGTCCGATCATTTGTCGATCTTGTAGGTCGTGCCCTCTCTGGTGTCAACGAGGGTCACTCCCTTTTCGAGGAGATAATTGCGGATGCGGTCTGCCTCGGCAAAATTCTTTGCCTTTTTTGCTTCCTTGCGGGCAACGATCAGCTCCTCAATCTCGCGAATGAAGGGATCGTCTGCGGTGGGAGCGGGCTCCTGTGTCTGCTCTGCGAGCTCGTCGGCCTTCTTGAGCAGATCGAGGCAGAGAACGCGGTCGAAATCGGCAAGCAGCGCGCGCTTGGTCGCGTCGTTGGTTTTTGCCTTAAGGACGTCGTAGATTGCGGTGACCGCCAGAGAGGTGTTGAGGTCGTTGTCAAGTGCCTTGACAAAGCCTGCGCGCAGCTCCTCAAATGCCGCCGTATCAACGTCGCCGTCCTTTTTCAGCGTGGCGATCTTGGCAACGAGCTTGTTGTAAGCAATCTTCATGTTCTCCATGTTCTCCCAAGAGAAGACGAGCGACTTGCGGTAGTGCGACTGGAGGCAGAACATACGGTACACCATTGGATCAAAGCCCTTCTCCTTGAGGAGCGAGACCGTAAGGAATTCGCCCTTGGATTTGCTCATCTTGCCCGAGTTGGTGTTGAGGTGGAGAACGTGGAACCAATAGTTGCACCACTTGTGACCGAGGTATGCCTCGGATTGCGCGATCTCGTTGGTATGGTGGGGGAACGCATTGTCAATTCCGCCGCAGTGGATATCAAGGTGACCGCCGAGGTGCTTCATGCTGATGCAGGAGCACTCGATGTGCCAGCCGGGATAGCCAACACCCCAGGGGCTGTTCCACTTCAGCTCCTGGTCGTCAAACTTGGATTTGGTGAACCAGAGGACGAAGTCAGCCTTGTTTCGTTTGTTGCTGTCCTCCTCAACGCCGTCACGAACGCCTACGGCGAGATCCTCCTCCTCGAAGTTGTTAAACACGTAATACTGCTTGAGCTTGGAGGTGTCGAAATAGATGTTTCCGCCCGCCTCGTAGGCAAAGTCCTTTTCCAGCAAGCCCTCGATGACGCGGATAAACTCGTCGATACAGGAGGTTGCGGGCTCGACGACCTCGGGACGGCGGATGTTGAGCGCCTCAGCATCCTCAAAGAATTTGTCGGTGTAGAATTTTGCGATCTCCATGACCGTCTTCTTCTCGCGGCGAGCGCCCTTAAGCATCTTGTCCTCGCCCTCGTCTGCATCGGAGGTCAGGTGTCCGACGTCTGTGATGTTCATCACGCGGGTGACCTCATAGCCCGAGTAGCGGAGATAGCGGTCGAGGATATCCTCCATAATATAGGTGCGGAGATTTCCGATGTGCGCAAAGTGATAGACGGTGGGGCCGCAGGTGTACATGCTGACCTTGCCCGCCTCATGCGGAATAAATTCTTCCTTCGTTCTCGAAAGGGAGTTGTAAAGCTGCATATTTATGATCCTTTCTTCGGCGCGCGGGGTGCCGTTTTGTGATTTTGGTTGGGTCGGTTCTTTTTCTTCTTGGCGACCGAAAAGCCGAAATTGCCGAGCTTTTTGCCAAGAGCGTAATAATCGCCGTGTGCGTAGGCAACGAGGTCGGCGCGGTCAAGGCGGAGCTTGCCGTCCTGCCCGATGAGCGATTCGTCAACGTCTACCGCAACGATATCGGCAAGGAACATATCGTGCGAGCCGAGCGGGATGACGTCGGTCACACGGCATTCAAGCGAGAGGGGACTGTCCGAGAGGATCGGGCAATCGATCTCCCTTGCGGGCTCCTTGGAGAGGCAACATCGCTCGAATTTGTCGATCTTCGCGCCCGTATGGACACCGCAGAAATCGGCGGCGCGGACAAGCTGCTCGGTGGTGAGATTGATGGCGAAGACACCGCTTTTTTTGATGATCTCATAGGAATGTCGCGAGGGACGCACCGAGATATAGGTCTTTGGCGGAATGGTGTTGACGATGCCCGTCCACGCGATGGTCAGCACGTTGTCGTGCTCGCCGTCCGAGCAGGTCACGAGTGCGGGAGGCACGGGGGAAAGCATTGCGCCACCCTTCCAGGTCTGTTTTGCCACGGATCTCACTCCTTTCTTGTATACTATCACATTATTATATCATGTGATTGATTTTTTGTCAAGAACGGAGCGGTTATTCAAGCGCAATTTTTGCGCATGCACGACGTCCGTATGCTGCATTTCTCGGCGAAAACAGGAAATCAGAGGATTGAGCGGATAAAAAAAGCGCATTTTTTTAGAAAAGTCACAATTTTTTTACAAAAAGTGTTGCAAAGTGAAAAAAAGTGTGATATACTATGTATGGTAGAGTAAAGTAAGGAGTGGGTTTGAGAGAACCCACTCTTCTTGTTTGAATAAAAACGGCGCTGTGCGCGGGAAGGATTTTTGCATGAAAAAGAACGGAGGCGTTGTGGGCGCGGTCAGAAAGATCGCGGAGCCGCTTGCCGAGGAGCTTGGATACGTTCTGTGGGACGTGGAATATGAAAAGCAGGGCGCGGATATGTATCTGCGTATTACCATTGACAGTGAGGAGGGCATTACGCTGGACGATTGCGAGCGGATGCACCGCGCGATCGATCCTCTGCTTGACGAGGAGGATCCCATTGAGGACGCATACCACCTCGAGATCTCCTCTCCCGGAATTGAGAGAGAGTTGAAGAACGATATGCACATCAATGCCTGCACGGGATGGGACGTTGAGGTTCGTCTCTACGCACCGCTTGACGGCGCGAAGAGCTACACGGGCACGCTTTTGGGGCTTGGTGAGGACGGCAGTATTGCCATAGCCTGCGATCCCGACGGAGCCGAGCGCAGATTTGCACGCGCATCGGTTGCCGCGCTTCGTACAAGATACGTTTTTGATAATTAACAGTTGATAATTGATAATCGGAGAATGATCAGAAAGGATTACATGAGATGAACACAGAATTTTTTACCGCGCTGGAATTGCTGGAGAAGGAGAAGGGTATCCCTGCGGCTTATATGATCGAGAAGATCGAGGCTGCGCTCGTTTCCGCATACAAAAAGGAATACGGCAACAATACCAACGTCCGTATTCTCATTGACCCTGCGAAGAAGGACGTCCGCGTTTACCAGCAGAAGGAAGTTGTGGAAGTGGTAGAAAATCCCGAAACTCAGATCTCTCTTGCAGATGCAAAGGCGATCGCAAAGAAATACGATATCGGCAAGGTGGTCGAGACCGAGGTCAAGACCAAGAACTTCCGCCGCCTCAGTGCCGCTGCCGCAAAGTCGGTCATCATTCAGGGTATCCGTGAGGGTGAGCGCCGCGTGATGCAGGAGGCATATGAGAACAAGCATGAGGAGATCATTACGGCAACGGTCAGCAAGGTCGACAGCGAGACGGGCAACGTCGTGCTCGAAACGGGTACGGGTCGCGCGGTGCTGCTTCGCTCCGAGCAGATCCCCGGGGAGACCTTCTACGTCGGCGACAAGATCAAGGTGTTCGTCATGGAGGTCAATAAGGAGGCACGCGGTCCTATCGTAACGCTTTCCCGCGTTCATCCCGGACTCGTTCGCCGTATGTTTGAATTGGAGATCCCCGAGATCGCGGACGGTATCGTTATCGTCAAGGGTGTTTCCCGTGAGGCAGGCTCGAGAACAAAGATCTCGGTCTACTCTCGCGAGCCCGACGTTGATCCTGTAGGCGCTTGCATCGGTAACCACGGCGCGAGAATTTCGGCTATCATCGATGAGCTGCGCGGCGAGAAGGTCGACATCGTCAAGTACAGCGAGAAGCCCGAGGAGTACATTGCGGCGGCACTCGCTCCCGCTGAGGTCGTTGACGTTACGCTCACCGCAGAGCGCGCTTGCCGCGTTCAGGTCGAGCCCGATCAGCTCTCTCTTGCCATCGGTAAGGAGGGACAGAACGCACGTCTCGCTGCACGTTTGACCGGCTTTAAGATCGACATCAAGGCAGACAATGAGTAAGGTAGTCAAAAAAGAGAAAAAGCTTCCCGTGCGCCAGTGCCTCGGCTGCAATGAGCATAAGCTCAAGACCGAGCTGCTTCGCGTGGTCCGCTCTCCCGAGGGAGAGATCTCGCTCGATTTTACGGGCAAGAAATCCGGACGCGGCGCGTACATCTGCCGTGACGTAAAATGCTTGCGTCGCGCGGGGAAGAGCCTGCGGATCGACCGCACCCTGAATTGCACCGTGCCCCCCGAGGTCTACGATGCAATGGAGAAGGAATTGGAAGCAGATGGAAATAAATGAGAAGCTGTTGCGCGCGCTGGGGCTTTGTGCCAAGGCGCGGCGGCTGATATGCGGAACCCCGCAGGTGTGCGAGGCTCTTCGCGGAAGGCAAAAGCCGTATCTCGTTCTCGAGGCGGCCGGAAATTCCGAGAACACGTCCAAGCGCATTGCGGATAAATGCACGTATTACGGTGTGAGGCTGATACGCCTTACGGTTGATGGAGATACGCTCTCGCAGACGATCGGAAAGAGCGGCAGAGTTGCCGCAGTGGCGATCACCGATGAGAATCTCTGCAAGCTTTTGCTCGGTACGTGCGACGAAAAACACAGTTGAGAATCCGATAGAGGATCTGCGGTCCTCGGAAATCGGTCAGTCCAATCAAGAAAGGAATCACGGTTAATTTATGGCTGCAATGAACCAACAATTCAAAATCACCAAGCTCGCAAAGGATCTTGGAATGAAGAGCAAGGAGCTCGTTGAGATCCTTGCGCAAAACGGCGTGGAGGCAAAAACGACGCAGAAGGCACTTGAGCCTGCGGAGTTTGATATTCTCTTTGAGACGCTGACAAGGGCAAATCAGATTTCCGACATCGGAGATTACCTGGACGGAAAGACACAGATCCCGTCCAAATTGAAGAAGGAGGCTCCCAAGGCAGAGGAGACCGCAAAGGACGCAAAGGTAGAGGTTGCGCCCGCGGCAGAGCCTGCCGAAAAGACCAAAAAGGAGCCTGCGGAGGCAAAGCCCGCAGAGGAGAAGAAGCCTGCAAAGAAGGCGGAGGCAAAGCCTGCGCCCGCAAAGGCAGAGGCTCCCGTGGCAGAAAAAGCCCCCGAGGTCAAAAAGGAGACCGCAGAGGTCGCACGTCCGCAGAACGTCGAGCTCAAGAAGGAAGAGAAGGAGGTTGCAGACAAGACCGCCGGCCGACAGGGAGCAGCCGCACAGGCAGGAAAACCGGGCACATCTGCAGCACCCGTTCGTCAGCCCTATACGGGCAATCCCTACCGTCCCAGCGGTGTAACGCAGCCGAACGGCATTCGTCAGAGCACCGCAAACGGCCCTACACCTCGCGCATCGGCACCCGCACAGGGAACACGTCCCAATGGCGCGCCCGCAGGTAGAAGCTTCGACCGTCAGAGCAATTTCGGTGACCGTCCCAATAATTTCGGTGATCGCCAGAACAATTTCGGTGATCGCGCAGGCAGCTTCGGCGCGGATCGCAGAGGATCGTTTGACCGTCCGCAGGGCGGCAACGGCTTTGACCGCGGTCGCGGACAGCAGGGCGGAGGTCGCTTTGAGCGCCCCAATAACGATCGCAGAGGCGGCGGTTTTGAGCGCGATAAGGGCGATTTCGTAGCCAACGCACCCAGAGAAAAATTCAAGGCACAGCCCATCGTGCGCGGTGCCTCCACCAACGTCAATCCCGACGGTACCCTCAAGGGACCTCGCGTGATCGATACCCGTACCTCTTCCGTAGACCTCTCCAAGTATGATGAGAGACTCGAGACCTTTGCATCCGACCGCGAAAACGATATGCAGGGCGGAAGCCAGAAGGTCAAGAAGCAGGCAGGCGGCTTCCAGAATGCCGCACAGCGCGGAGGAAAGGGCAATAAGAAGGACAAACGTCGCGCTGCACAGGCACCTACGCCCGTTGTGGTGCATAAGCCCACCGAGGTTGAGCTCCCCGAGGAGATCGTAGTCGGTCAGCTCGCATCCCGTCTCCACGTGACTTCCGGTGAGGTCGTCAAGAAGCTCATGCTCATGGGCATGATGGTCACCGTCAACCAAAGCATCGATTTTGATACTGCGGCACTCGTAGCGGATGAATTCGGCATTGAGGCAAAGCCCGAGGTCGTTGTCAGTATTGAGGAGAAGCTCTTCGATGAGACAGAGGACTCCGAGGAGCAGCTCGCTCCCCGCGCACCTGTCATCTGCGTTATGGGTCACGTTGACCACGGTAAGACCTCGATCCTTGACGCGATCCGCCATACCAACGTCACCGCAGGTGAGGCAGGCGGTATTACCCAGCACATCGGTGCGTACCGTGTGAAGGTCAACGGCAAGGATATGACCTTCCTGGATACCCCCGGACACGCGGCGTTCACCGCAATGCGTGCGCGCGGAGCAATGGCGACCGATATCGCGATCCTCGTTGTTGCGGCAGACGACGGCATTATGCCGCAGACCGTTGAAGCGATCAACCACGCAAAGGCGGCGGAGATCGACATCGTGGTCGCGATCAACAAAATGGATAAGCCTACGGCAAATCCCGAGGCGATCAAGCAGGAGCTGACCAAGTACGGTCTGGTTCCCGAGGAATGGGGCGGAGATACCATCTGTGTTCCCGTTTCCGCGCTGACACGCAAGGGTATTGACGATCTTTTGGAGAATGTACAGCTTGTGGCGGAGGTCAAGGATCTCAAGGCAAATCCGAACCGCCGCGCAAAGGGTATTGTCATCGAGGCGAAGCTGGATCGCGGACGCGGCCCCGTCGCTACGGTGCTGGTACAGAACGGTACGCTTCGCAGCGGAGATACGATCATCGCGGGTACCGCGGTAGGTCACGTTCGTTCCATGATGGATCACACCGGTCGACTGATCAAGGAAGCGGCACCCTCCGTTCCCGTTGAGATCACCGGTCTTGCAGAGGTTCCCTCCGCAGGTGACGAGTTCCAGGCGGTTGCGGACGAGAGAATGGCAAGAACGCTTGCCGATCAGCGTCGCGACAAGGCAAAGGAAGACAACTTCAAGGCAAACGCAAGAGCAAACCTCAACGATCTGTTCGCGCAGATCTCCGACGGTGTCAAGGATCTCAACATCATCGTCAAGGCAGACGTGGACGGCTCTGTGGAGGCTGTCAAGCAGTCGCTTGAGAAGCTTTCCAACGAGGAAGTCAAGGTTCGCATTATTCACGCGGCAGCGGGTGGTATCAACGAGGGTGACGTAACCTTCGCGGCGGCATCCAACGCGATCATCGTCGGATTTAACGTCCGTCCCGATAAGGCGGCACTTGATTCGGCAGAGCGCCAGGGCGTTGACGTTCGCACCTACCGTGTCATTTACGAGTGCATCGAGGAGATCGAGGCGGCAATGAAGGGTATGCTTGCTCCCAAGTTCCGCGAGAACCTGCTCGGTCACGCAGAGGTACGTCAGACCATTCACGTTCCCAACGTCGGAACCATTGCGGGCTCTTATATTCAGGACGGTAAGATCACAAGACAGTCGCAGATCCGCGTGGTTCGTGACGGCATCGTGATCTTTGAGGATAAGATCTCCTCGCTCAAGAGATTTAAGGACGACGCGCGCGAGGTCATGAGCGGCTACGAGTGCGGCGTTGGTCTGGAGAAGTTCAACGACATCAAGGTCGGCGATATCCTCGAGGCATATATCATGGAGCAGGTCGAGCCCGACTGATCCAAATCCAGGAAGTAACAAACCAAGGAAAGGAGACGGTATGAAAATGCAGCACGAAAAGTCATGCGGCGCGGTCGTATGGCGGCGCGGAGAAAATGACCAAGTGTATATTCTGATGATCAGACACCGACACGGCGGAAACCGTTCCTTTCCGAAGGGACACATGGAGCGCGGTGAGACCGAATACATGACGGCGGTACGCGAGGTCTTTGAGGAGACCGCGGTACAGATCCGCATCAATTCGGATTTCCGCGAGACGGTACATTATTCCCCCATGCCGGGTGTGGAGAAGGAGGTCGTGTACTTCCTGACCGAGACCGCGCAGGAGGAGATCCATCCGCGTGCGGGTGAGATCGCAAAGGTCGAGTGGGTACCTCTTGAGGAGGTGGAGCGTTCGCTCACCCACGAAAACGACAAGATCATCTTCCGTGCGGCGGTCAAAAAGCTGCGCGACGGAAACAAGATCAAAAAATAAACGCAAAGCGAAACTGTGACGAAATTTTTGCATATACTCTTATTGGAATTTTGTGCCGAAAGGAGGATGCGGAGAATGAAGATCACGGTTTGGCGATCCCCGAGGTTTCTCGCGCCGATCTTGCGTCGGCTGTTTGGGGCAAAAAAACGAAAGCAACAATAAAAAACAAAAATAAAGAAAGGACGAAAAAATTATGAGATACCGCATCAGATTGGAAACCATGGCAGAGGTCAACAAATTTGTAGGCCTTGCAGGCAAGGTAAAGGGTAAGCTCACCCTGACCGACGGAGACAACTTCACCGTAAACGGCAAGTCCCTCCTCGGAGCAATGTACACATTTGAGTGGGAGCGCATATATTGCGAGTCCGAAAACGAGATCTACCACCTCATCAAGGATTTCGTCGTTGACGAGTCCGATCCCATCGTAGACTGATCAGAAAATAAAAAAGCCGCAAGCATTTTCGCTTGCGGCTTTTCATTTGCCGATATCAGTTCTTGTTGAGCGCCTTGAGGATGGCGACGAGCGCGTAGGAGGCAAAGCCGTGGTCGCGGCTGCCGAGGCGCTGACGGTATTCCCAAAGCGTACCCGTGAGTGCTTCCATCTCACCGAAGAATTCGCGAACGTCCTTCAGAACGAGGTCGTATTCCTTCATGTGAAGAAGCGCCTCAAGACGGAGGTAAACACCGATGAATGCGTTGATGGGTTCCATGTCCTCGGGTATTTCGGTGCTGTCGGCATAGCAGAGCTTGGTGACGAGATGATAAAGATTTGCGTATTTTTCGTCGTGAATGTCAAAGCCACCAAAGAGGATCGCGTAATACTGCGCGATCTCGGAGCAGTGCTCCTTTTTGAGCTTGAGGTCACCGCTCTTGCTGCGTACGGAATGGTCATAGAAGCGTGTGCCATCGAAGGAGTCGGCGATCGCTCTTGCTCTGACCTCATTTGCACGGCGAAGGTAGTATTCGTCACCGTAGAGACGGTAGTTTGCCTCCAAAACTGCCGCATAGAGGAAGTTGGTGGGGTAGTTGACGTCGGTTCCCCATTCGTTTGCGGCACTCCATTCTATAAAATTCCAGGAGGGAAGGCGTTCAAGCAGTCCGTCTCCATTTTCGTAGATTTTGTAGAATGCGAGCAGCGCTTCGAGGGAAGGACGGAAGGCTTCACGCGAGCCGTCGTTTTGGTGACCGCGATTGTTGATGTAGTCCTCGACTTCAAGAAAATACCACATCGTCCATTGCGGAATAAATTTTTTGTCGTTTTGTCCGTCTGCGGGGTAGACCATGGGAAGAGCGCCCATAGGGAATTCACCCTCATTTTTGTAGAGGCGGTAGTTTTCAAGGAAGGCATCCTCGACCTGCGTGTTGCCAAAAAGCGCATATTCGGTCTTGCCCGTAAAGTAGGAGTCGCAGAGCCAGCCTGCGCGCTCGCGGGAGGGACAGTCCATGTAGATGTCGACCGCGTTGTGCGTAAAGGTACGGACGGCACCGTTGAAAATGGAACGCAAAGAGGGATCCTCGGGCTCCTTGGGAAGCACGCCGTGCGGATCGTGGATAAAGGTCTTAATGCCGAAGGCGTTGAGCTTGATCGCACCTTTTTGTGCCGCAACAATGAAATAGCGTCCAACGTATGGCTCAAAGGAGAGAAAATCAATGGACTTGCCCGCTTTGAGACAGAGGGTAATGCTATTGTATACATTCATGTTGGTAAAGAGGAATTCCTTGCCGTCGCAATCCTCCGTAAAACAGATCGCAAGCTCGGCATCCGAAGTAGCAGTTGCCGAAAGCTTGACAAAACCGGTTTCAATTTTTTTGAGATCGAAGAGCGCATACTCCATTTCTCCGATCGAGAGCGGGAGGGCGCAGTCCTTTGCGGTGACTGTCTGTGCGTGCTGTTGCATGAATTCGTAGGGACGGTACTGAATTTCACTTTCCTCATATTTGCCCCAGCGTGCATCGGGTATAAAAGAATAGGGCGCAGTGCGGCAACGGCGAGTCTCATCGAATTGAAGTGTTCCCACAGACAGAGCAGTCTCTTGCATGCGGTCCTCATAGTATGCGTAAGGCGCGCGACGCTCGATGGGAGTGGGGGCGTTTTCGATCACCTCAAGCTCGGTACGGAATGCGGGATCGCAGAGCGCAGAGCCGTTTTGGAAGTCCCAGACCTCATGGAAATGTCGCTGGACCGAATAGCGCTTGACCTTTTGGACGCGCGTGGTGGGCAGATATGCCTCAAAATCACGTCCCGTTGCCAGGAGCACCTCATCGCCGCGGCGAAGCTCCGCCTGCACGAAGGAGGGCTGAATGACGGTGGAGAGCGAGCGGCAGTAATAGCCCGCAACCATAATCAGGATCTCATTTTTGTCGTTCTTTGCATAGGCATCGAGGGGCAGCACGTCAACGCGTGCGTAATTCTTTGCGGTGCGCGCGGGACCGAAGGCGACAAATTTGCCGTTTACCCATACCTGATAAAAGCTCACCGCGGTAATGGAGAGCGCGGTTCCGCGGAGATCGGAGACCTCGGCGCGCAATGTCGTGAATACGTTTTTTTCCTGCGTCTTTCCTACGGGAAAGACGGGCTTTGCCTGAAGAAACATATGATAGATTCCTTTCAAGTTTTTTGTGCTTCTATTATATCACATTGTTAAGAAAAAGACAAGTCATTTGTAATTTATTTTTCTTTTTGAGCTATTGAAAACAGGGAGAAAATGTGCTAAAATATAGGTCGAAAAAAGAGAAAAGAGGTTGCATATGCAAAGCTTTCAGATCGCGTTGGTCAACGTATTGATCACGCTGTTTTATCTCGTCCCCGGATACATCGTGCGCAAGATGGGCAAGGTATCTCCCGAGCATCTGCCAACGCTATCTGCAGTGCTGGTCTACATTGGCAATCCGTTTTTGTGCGTGTCCGCGTTCATGTCGCTTGATTTTTCGGTCGCGATGACCTTAAATATGCTGTGGTTTTTCCTCGCTACGCTGATTTTGCAATCGCTGTTTATGCTTTTGCTGTACGCGATCTTGCGAAAGCGGGAGAAGGAGAGCAAATTCCGTGTTTTGACCATCGGATCGGTGGTTGGGAACGTCGGCTTTTTCGGAATTCCGATCCTGCGCGCGCTCTATCCCGCAAACCCCGAGCTTGCGTGCTATTCCACGGTGTTCACGCTCTCCATGAACATTCTGATCTTTACGGTCGGCGTGTTCTGCCTCACGGGTGACAAAAAGTATATGTCGCTCAAGTCCGCGATTTTCAATCCTACCGTGTTCAGTATTCTCATCGCGTTTCCCGTGTATCTGTTTGGACTCAAAAATTACTTTCCCGCGGCGCTTACAAACGCAATCAATACGGTGGGGGCCATGACCACGCCGCTTTGTATGTTTATTCTCGGTATTCGCCTCGCCTCCGCGCCGCTTAAGCGCATTTTCTCACGTCCCATCGTCTATGTGACCGCCGCGCTCAAGCTGCTGGCATTTCCGCTGTTTTGCTACGCGATGGTATACTTTCTGCCTGTTTCGGACATCTTTAAAGCGGGGATCCTCGTGCTCACGGGCATGCCCTGCGCCTCCGTCCTGCTCAGTATGGCGGAGATCCACAAAAGCGAGACCGAGATGGCTGCAAACTGTCAGCTTGTGAGCACGCTCCTCTGCTTTTTGACCATTCCGATTTTGACCCTGCTTCTGTAAAGGAGAAAACGATTCATGATCATTGATTTTCATACACATTGCTTTCCGGACACGCTGGCTCCGCGCGCCATGGAATCCCTCAAAAAGACCTTTGCGACAGGCGGCTTTACCAAGGTGTACACCGACGGAACCGCCGCGAGTGCGAAGGAGGCGTTGAGCAAAAACGGCATTGACCGCGCCGTGGTTTGCAACATTGCCACAAACGCGCATCAGGAGCACAAGGTCAACGATTTTGCCATCGCGCTGAAGGCGGATCCCTTCTTCTATCCGCTCGGCTCGGTTCATCCGGACAGCGAACGGGTGGAGGAGGAGCTTTCGCGGCTTGCGGAGGCAGGGATCAAGGGTATCAAGCTTCATCCCGATTACGTTCGTGTTCCCATTACCGATCCGCGCATGGATAGAATTCTCTCTGCTCTGGAGGCGCGCGGTATGTTCTGTGTGATGCACGCGGGCTACGATCCGATCTCGCCCGATCGGATCCACGCGACACCCGAGATGCTGCGAGAAACGATCGACCGACATCCGAATTTGACCTTGATTGCCGCGCATATGGGCGGCTTTGCGCAAGCAAGGGGAGTATTGGAGCATCTGGTCGGCACCAATATCTATTTTGATACCTCGCTTTGCAGCCTACGCCCCGATGAGCGCGAGGAGCTGATCGAGATTTTGAACCGACACGGCGAGGATCGCTTGCTGTTTGGCACCGACACACCGTGGAGTGATTCGAAGGCGGAGATCGAGTTCCTTGAAGGCGTGGGACTCTCCCGCGAGCGCCTCGAACGAATCTACTGCAAAAACGCGCAACGGTTGATTGGATAAAGCATAACAAAAGCCACCGCGATTGCGGTGGCTTGATTTATGTTTGCAGATAGACGATCGACAGTCGGATTCAGAACCAAACTTCGCGCCGATGGCGTTCGTAAGAAGAATGGCTTGCGGAATTCTTCTCGCGGCTCACTGCGTTCGCGCACGATTTCGTCGTGGCTCCCTGCCCCTGCCATAACAAAATAGATCCATATAAGGCTATCGTACAAAAACAGTCCGTGATTTTTACCGTAAGGGTACACTTATCCCTTGGCGATGATGGGAGTTGCACGTGACCGCTATCTTCCGGGGGGCTGCTCCATGCGTGTAAACGGATCTATGTATTATTAACTATTTTTATTTGCTTTTTGAATAGTATCACAAAGTTTTTCGCAAAGATTAAGAGGATAGTCCTCTGTTAAATGTGCTTCCTTTGCAACAGATAACGTAGCAGGTCTCCATTTATCGTACAGTTTTGAAGGATCAATATCCTTGAGCACTTCACATAAGTTATGGTTTCCAATATACGTTAATCTTAATCTGTCTGGAAAAAATTGTTCTGTGAACCATCCAAGAGGCATTATGTATTCACTATTCAGCTCATCTATCGTAGGGATTTCATCAAAAGTTTTTCTCCATGCATAACAGTAAATTGCAGGAACAGCAACGTTTGTTTTTGTATGCAATAACATAAAAATCCGATACTTACCATTGGTATGATAAGCATATATATCACCGCATTTTACATTTGACCACAAAAAAGCGGGTTTCGGCGCTGACGCAGAAACTTTTGCAAACAACTGCGAGGGCGTTGTTACAATTGAAGCTGTAAATTCAGCCTTAAAGTCTTTTTTGTGACCGAACCGAATTTGATGCACAGGCAACGAAGTTGAACATTTATTCTCCGGAACCGGAATCGTCGCAATCTTCTTTATTGAAGAAGGAGCAAGAAGTTCCTCTCCGAGATAGCATAAGATTGAGTGAAGGGGTTCGTTGAGGAAATCCACCGTTTTCAGTTCCGCCGCGGAGTACGTCTTTTGAAAAATACCGCAACGCATCATATCGCGCCAACCTTGCGCTTTGTTATATCCAAGAATAACAAACACACGATAGCCGTCCTCATATTTATAACGATAGCAATCTCCAATTTCCAACTGCGGAAGTTCCTTTACCCTATCAAGCGGATCAATTCTTCGCTGACGCGGCTTTCCTCTTGGTGTTTGAAGCGAATCCCAAAACTTTTGAAGGTTCTTTTGACGAACCTTCAAATCCTTTTCGGTAGCTTCAAGCTCACGGTAGAATTCAATGTTTGCCCCGCTTTTAATAATTTCTTTCACACGGTTCAAGACAAGCTCGGATTGTTCACAGCACATCCACTCTGCTTTTGCAAGCGCGAAATAGACATCGTGCATTACGCCGTCATTGTCATCAAACTCCGCGTGATATTCAGCAAGTATTGCGGAAGATATTTCCGAAACCGATTTTCCATTATTATAGGAATCCATAAATTTATCATATATTTCACAGAACTCGTCACTCTGCGTCATTCCCATTCCCCAACAGCCCATAAAAATACCGCCTTTCTGTTTTTTATTATGCCACAACTTTGTAAATATTTCAACCGTTTTGCAGGTGATTTACGAAAAGGTTCTCTCTGTGAGGGGGCTTTCGGTAGTTCGAATCCTTCGACTCGAAGAAAAATCGAAAATGGATCTATGGAAATTCGAAAAAAGTTAGGCACGAAAAAAGCGGAAAAATCTCTCGAAATCTCCGCTTTTCTCGTTTTTTCTCGGTCGGATCTAAATCGATCTAAAGACTTGGCACACCCTTACAAAATCGATCCGTACCACAAGTTTTTTCGAAATCGATTCATAGTTTTCGGTCGATGGGCAGACTTATCCCTTGGCGATGATGGGAGTTGCACGTGACCGCTGTCTTCCGGGGTGCTGCTCCATGCTTGCAAACGAATCTATGTATTTAAATGATTCAAGAAATTCCTTTTATAAATCCTTTTATAAAAAACACAAGAAAAACGACAACAAAGAATGCAATTGGAACAGTCACTATTCCAATTAATATTTTGACTATCAAAGGGAGTTTTTTCTTTGTTATCACGGTAGCTGAACCGTTGATGTCGCGCGATTCATTTTTTACTTTTTTCTTTTTTATTTTGCGTTCAAGATAAGGAGAAGTTGTATCACCATATTCATCGCACAAGATTTTATACTTTTTACAATAGTAATATTGCACGAAGTTGATATGTGCTAATATGGGGGCAAATATCACCAAAACAAGCGCAACGGTGCCGAGGATATCCTGTACGGCATCACTTGCATGTGCTCTAAGCATTTTAGAAGTGTACATACCCATAACACCTGCGCTTGGAAGAATAGCAGAAAAGAAAGC
>JAFTJB010000093.1 GCA_017456625.1 Clostridia bacterium | reverse complement strand
GGGCTTTTTAGACCTGTGGGATCATTCCCACTCAATGGTGCCGGTGGGCTTGGGGGTGAGGTCGTAGAGGACACGGTTGATGCCGGGAACCTCGGTGACGATGCGGTTGGTGATCTTGTGGAGAATGGCGTAGGGAATCTCCTCGATGGTAGCGGTCATTGCGTCCTTGGTATTGACGGCGCGGATGATCGCGGGCCAACCCTCGTAGCGGCTATCGTCCTTGACACCGACGCTCTTGATGTCGGGGATTGCAATGAAATACTGCCATACGGTCTTGGAAAGGCCACTATTGGCAAACTCTTCGCGAAGGATCGCGTCTGCCTCGCGGAGTGCGTGGAGTCTGTCGCGGGTGATCGCGCCGAGGCAACGAACGCCGAGACCGGGACCCGGGAAGGGCTGACGGTCAACCATCTCGGAGGGCAAACCGAGTGCTCTGCCGACAACGCGAACCTCATCCTTATAGAGGAACTTCAAGGGCTCTACCAGAGCAAACTTCTCGGCGAGATCGTCGGGCAGTCCGCCTACGTTGTGGTGAGACTTGACAGCCTGCTTGCCTTCTGCCTTCTTGATGCTTTCAAGAATGTCAGGATAGATCGTACCCTGAGCAAGGAAGGAAACACCGTCGAGCTTACGTGCCTCATCCGCGAATACCTCAATGAATTCACCGCCGATGATCTTACGCTTCTGCTCGGGATTGGAAACGCCGGCAAGAAGATTCAAAAATCTGTCGGTTGCATCAACGTAGATCAGGTTGGCGTCGAGCTGATTACGGAAAACCTCAATGACGTTTTCGGATTCGTTTTTACGCATCAGGCCGTGATTCACGTGAACGCAAATGAGCTGCTTGCCGATCGCCTTGATGAGAAGCGCGGCAACGACGGAAGAATCTACACCGCCGGAGAGTGCAAGGAGTACTTTTTTGTCTCCTACCTGTGCGCGGACCTCAGCAATCTGCTCTGCGATAAACGCGTCAGCAAGCGCTTGGGTCTCAATACGCAGCATGGAATCGGGACGAACATTATTTTTCATGATTTCATCCTCCTGAAATTCATTATAATATAGTATTATAGTATATTCTTTTCCGTTTTTCAAGCATTTTTTTCAATTTTTTGCATTTTTTTGAAAATCGCATTTTAAAGTCCTAAGAAATATCCCTGCAGATGTAAAGCAATCTCTCGGATTCCCGACGCTAAACCTTTGCTACGGTCAAAGGTTCTTCGTTTTGGATACACATCACGAACCACGAACTTTTTGCATTGCTTATTTTGTTCTTCTTGACACCATTTGTTTCTTGTGTTATAATTAATATGTATTACTTTTTTATCGTCGATCATGATCGAACGGAGGCACCGATGCTATATACACAACTCACAACAAAAGCTCTCCGCATTGCCTTTGACGCGCACAAGGAGCAGGTGGATAAGACGGGGATGCCCTACATTTTTCATCCGTTTCATCTTGCCGAGCAAATGCAGGATGAGGTGTCCGTCTGCGTTGCCCTGCTTCACGACGTTATGGAGGATACCGACATCACGCTCGACGATCTTGCCGCAGAGGGCTTCCCGCACGAGGTCATCGAGGCGCTCACATATCTGACACACGACCCCGCGATCCCCTATATGGATTACATCCGAGCACTTGCAAAGAATCCGATCGCGCGTCGCGTCAAGCTCGCCGATCTTGCCCACAATAGTAATCTCTCTCGTTTGGATACCGTAACGGAATCCGATCTTGCACGAAACGAAAAATACAAAAAAGCAACAGAACTACTCATGAATCCCGCTCCGGCGTCAATACTGTAAAGGAGAACCGCCATGAATTTCTCAGAACTCGCAACATCCAGATACTCCGTCCGCGCCTTCCGCGACACACCCATCGAGCAGGATAAGCTCCTGTCAATCCTCGAGGCAGGTCACGTTGCCCCCACCGCGCGCAACTTTCAGCCGCAGAAGATCTACGTGATCAAAAGCGAAGAGTACCGCGCACGTCTTGCCTCCGTATGTCGTTTTACCTTTGGCGCACCCGTGATCCTCGCGGTCGGCTACGACACGGAACGCGCTTGGAAAAATAAGCTCGCAAACGGTCATTCGTCCGGTGAGACGGATGCCGCCATCGTCTGTACGCATATGATGCTCAAGGCTTGGGAGCTCGGCATCGGCTCCTGCTGGGTCGGCTGGTATGACCCCAAGGCGGTCAGCGAGGCGCTCGGTCTGCCCGATAACGTCGTCCTCTGTTCCCTGCTCCCCTTGGGTTATCCCGCAGAGGATGCCGCACCTGCCGCACTGCATACGCAGTACAGAGCGCTTGACGACGTAGTCACGGAGCTCTGATCATATACTTCAAAGCAGAAAGGAGTGATCCCAATGGACGAACTCACCCCAAATAACGTCCCGAACGTCAATATTGACCCCGAAACATTAGAGATCCAGCCACCGGACTATACCGCCGAGATCGTGGATATCCTGAAGCAGGCGCTCTCCCCCAAGGCACTTCGTGATAAGCTCCTGGATTATCACGAGAACGACATTGCCGCCGCCATGGATCTGTGCGAGGCGGATGAACGAAAAAAGCTGTATCACGTTCTGGACTCGGGAACGCTCTCCGACATTCTGGAATACACGGAGAACATCGCCCTTTACTTCGGAGAGCTGACCATCCGCAAGAAGGTCGAGGTCCTCTCCATGCTGGAGGCTGACGTCGCGGTGTCGTGCTTAAAGCAGCTCGAAAAGAATGAGCGCACCACCTTGATCGACCTTATGGACGATGACTCCAAGCGAGAGATCGCCCTGATCTCCTCCTTTGACGAGGACGAGATCGGTAGCCGTATGTCGATGAACTATATTCACGTCCATACGGGACTCACCGTCCGCGCCGCCATGAAGGAGCTGATCGAGCAGGCGGCGGAAAACGACAACATCTCCACGATCTACGTCGTTGATGAAAACCGCACCTTTTACGGTGCGATCACGCTGAAGGATCTCATTATTGCAAGAGAAAACACGTCACTCGAATCCATCGTGGTGACCTCCTTCCCCTACTTTTACGCACATGAGCCGATCGAGCGCAGTATCGAAAAAATGAAGAATTACTCCGAGGACTCCATCCCCGTGCTGGATCCCAACAATAAGCTCCTCGGCGTTCTCCGCTCGCAGGACATGATGGAGATCGTGGACGACGAAATGAGCGAGGACTATGCCAAGCTCGCAGGTCTGTCCGCAGAGGAGGATCTGAAGGAGCCTGTAACGAAAAGCATGGGCAAGCGTCTCCCTTGGCTACTCGTGCTCCTCGGTCTCGGCATGCTGGTGTCGGGCGTCGTCGGTCTGTTTGAGCAGGTCGTGGCAAGCCTGACGCTGATCGTCAGCTTCCAGTCTCTCGTGCTGGGCATGGCAGGTAACGTCGGTACGCAGTCACTGGCAGTCACCATCCGCGTCCTGATGGACGAGAATCTCAGCAGAAAGCAAAAGGCGGGGCTCGTCTTCAAGGAGGCCCGCGTCGGTCTTTGCAACGGCTTGATCCTCGGCATCGTCTCCTTCGTTTTTATCGGCTTCTATCTCTTTTTACTCAAAAACGAAGCGCCTCTGCTTGCCTTCTCCGTCTCCTTCTGTACGGGCATCGCTATGCTTGCCTCCATGCTTCTTGCGAGCATCTCGGGCACCTGCATCCCCGTGCTCTTCAAAAAGCTGAAGCTCGACCCCGCAGTCGCATCCGGTCCGCTGATCACGACCGTGAACGACCTTGTCGCCATCGTGACCTACTACGGTCTGGCATGGGTCCTGCTCCTGAACGTCCTGAATTTCGCTTAATGCTTTGCACCCCCTATCAATCGGAAATATCATGAAGACAAAATAAGCCAAGTCCCGAGCAAAGGACTTGGCTCTTTTTGAATAAACAAATTTCCAAGTTTTTTTAAAATATGTATCAAACCGACGACTCCGCCTGTGCACAGATCCTTCATTCCACTATGTTTCGTTCGAGGATGACAGCGCAGAGCGTGCGTAATCAAAACCTTGAACAAAAAGTAGGGACGTATCGCCCCCCTGAAAACACTACGAGCGCACAGTGCCATAATGAAGACAGAAATAGCAAACAAAACACGAAAGGCTTGGTATACGATGGAAAAAATCATATTGACAGAAGAACAGGAGACTCGACTCCGAGCGGCCTTTGACACCTTCGTTTATTGTGCGATCACGTCACGCCTTGAAGAAACAAACGTAATTCTCGGCCCTTTATTCTCCGATATCCGCCCTGAGGAGGTGCGCAATCGGGTTTATGAATGGTATAGTAACTTTACATACGTTGACCACGGCTTTGATCCCTGCGCTCTCCTTGCCTACGATTTTTTTGACGGACTGCAGTCATTGGTCTCTTTTGGTCACAGAAGTGACAAGGAATTCAAGGAGAAACGTCGCCAATATGAAAACAGCAATATCCCCTTTGACAAGATCCTCTACACCCCCACCGACAACAGTGCCCACAACGTCCTGCTCGGCATCGCACTCCAAAGGGGATTGTATATGCGAAGAAACACAAAGCTCGGCCTCAAGCTGATCTTAAAGGAGGCCGAAAAGGGCTACCCCTATGCAAAGGAGCTTCTCTTCTTTCTGTATCGGGAGGGTGTCTCCAACGAGATCAATTACAACGAGGCACTGAGATGTCACAGAGACTTTACTGCCCACCTTCGCGCCGTGGCCGAATCCGAAAAAACGCCGCTTGCCGCCGCGAGATATCTCAGTGCTCTGTATCTTGATGCCGATCTGACGATACGTATGAGGCGCATTCCCGAGGCGAGAGCCACGCTACGCATACTGCGGGAGGCGTGCGATGACAAAGAAGCGAGCAAAAAGACCGTCGCGTGGCGACGCGTCCTGTATCATGAAACCGCCGCATCTTTGGAGGAGATCCTTTGCAACCGCTCGTCGCAAAGAAGGCACGAGCAAGCGCGTGATCGCATCCTCAACACCATTCCCGTTGCCGAGGATTATGAGGAGATCCATCTGAAACACGCACTTTACATGCTGGAGGCAAGCTTCATGGTCCTGTCTAAGATCTACGAGCAACGCCATATGGAGAAAGCATCGCAGGAATATCAGAACAAAACGGAAACCTTCAACCGTTACGTCGAGCATGAAGATGCGTTTAAGCGGATCAGACTGAGAACCTTTGCAAATTACATCATCGAGCTTTTGAATAAAACCCCAAAAACAGAGGAGGAGACGACGTGAGCCCCTTTCGCTCGGAATATGAATCGGAAACCATGCAGCGTCTCTATCGCTTGGATTTTGAAGCGGCACGGCGCTGTGCGGAAAAAGCGCTGACACAGGCTCGCGCCGATGTTGCGTGTATAGATACGGTCCGGACACAAGGGGCGCTCTTACTTGCTCTGCATCAGACGGCGCTTGTTTATTATTATATCGGAGAGCGGGCGCTCTCCGAGCAAGGCATCGCCTACCATGAGAAAATGCTCACCGCCGCCGAGCGTCTCTACGCAAGACATCCGGTGCCGCAGACCGCCGAGCTGCTTGCCAAAGCCTTGGTCTACGTCGCAGAATATCTGAGAGAGCCCCTGTGCTACAAAACGGCTGAGGACTGCTACCGCAGAGCATACGAATTACTTCGCGACAGCGAAAACAAGGCGCTGATCGCCGTGACGCTGGACCACCTCGGGGACGTTGCCTTCTATACCGATCGCACAGAGGAAGCGGAGGCACACTACCGTGCCGCGTACGAGCTCCGCGTTACGCTGACACCAACCTATGAGATCCGCCATGAGCTCGCCTTCACGCACCATCGCATGGCGTGGATCTGCCGCAAGCGAGGCGATACGGACGGCACGCTTCGGGAGCTTCGCGCCACCGCAGACGCCTTAGAGAAGCTCGCGCGGGATTTTCCTCTCGCCGACGCCCAATTGGCGCTCGCAAACGCGTATCTGATACTCGGCAAGACGCTCGATAACGAGGAAACGGACGCTTATATCCAAAAGGCGATCGACATCGGGAGTACGCTCTCCGAGGCCTTGCCCGACAATCCGCTTTTGCGTCGGTGGGATCAAAAACGGCGCATCCGATTTCCCAAAAGCGACGAGGATAGTCCGTTGAAGGCGCACCGCGCCTCTTCACTCGAATAGACGGTGCTTTCCCTACTGCTATCTTGTAAAGCGGACTGTGGCGCAGGCTTGTGACCTCCTATCGTAGCTCACATCATCAGGCGCGGCATAACGGCGAGGTCTGTTTTGCGCAATTTCCTATAGGTATCGGGTAGGAGGCGGTGGTTAACCGCCGACCTCCCACACCACCGTGCGTACCGTTCGGTACACGGCGGTTCAATCATAAATAATGCAGAGACTTGTATGCCTCGGATATATCATAATATCCACGGTGTGCAAGTCTTTTG
>JAFTJB010000092.1 GCA_017456625.1 Clostridia bacterium | reverse complement strand
GCCACACTATCGAATTACAGATAGGCATTCCCGTCTCGCGATCCCAAACGACCGTTGTCTCGCGCTGATTGGTGATGCCGATTCCCGCGATCTCGCGCGCCGTAATGCCGATGCGTTGCATTGCCTCGACCGCAACACCCATCTGCGACGCCCAGATCTCGGTCGCATCGTGCTCGACCCAGCCGTCTGCGGGAAAGATCTGGCGGAACTCGCGCTGTGCCATAGAACAAATATTGCCTTTTTCATCAAACAAAATACAACGGGAGCCCGTTGTGCCTTGATCCATTGCCATGAGATAGCGTGCCATAAAATTCTCCTTTTATTATATAAGTCTTTCGATCTCGCTTCTTGTGCGCGCCGCAAGCACGGATAGCGCCGTACAGTCACAGCCCACACCGCCGTGCGCGGCATCGCTTTTTTTCATTGCCTCCTCAAAAAAGCCACCGATCCACACACGGTCTACCCGTTCCGCATCTTTGCCGCATGCGTATACCCACGCAACCGTCTCGCGCGTGCTTCGCTCTGCGGCGGCAAGTCGCTCGTGTAGGTTTGTCAAGCGTTCCTCCGAGCAGGTCTGCAAAAGAAGCTCGACCTGCCCCAAAAGCTTGGTTTGTGCGTCAAGCCGCTCATTCAAGCGCTCTCTGCACAAAAAAAGCATCCGATCCTCTGCGCGCAGCTCCACGCGGAGAGCCTCGAGCCGATCCACAAGCCCACAAAGCAGGCGGTATGCCTGTTTGGAGTCCTCTCCGCCGCGAAAGATGGATTGGCGCACGGGAAGATCAGACAAAAAACGCGATAGCTCCGCCGCCATTTGCGCATATATTGCGCTGACCGCCTGCTTGGAGCGCGATAGCATCCCCTCCGTCTCACCATCCCCGAGCAGGTCACTTGCTTGCTTCATGATCATTTCCGAAACTGCCGCGGGATCCTTTTGATATTTTTTTATGAGCTTATCCGCTTGACTATCCTCGGGGCGCGCGCGCAAATATCTCTCCATAGACCTTCCTTTCGTGGTTTTAAAAGGTTTCTACCTATATTTTACCATATCATTCGGGCAAAATCAAGAGAAAAAAATGAAGAGGCTGACTCCGAAGAGTCAGCCCCTTTTGGGTTTGAATGGTTGCTATTACTCAATTAACATTGAGATAGTCGCCCCATTGGCTCCAATCCTTATCTTCGCCGCCGGGCTGCCAGAGCTCCTGATCCTTTTCGGATTCAATGGAAGCGGTAACGATATCTGCCTGTGCAAGTGCGATCACAACCATTTCGGGATTCATATAAACTTTTTTCATTATATTATTCCTCCTTCTGTTGTGTTACGCCAAGCCAAGGTAAGCCTTGAGGATAGCGAGCTGTGCGAGAGAATAGCAGCTGTAGTTGCCGTCCTCTGCAACGTAGGTGTAGTACTCAATACCCTTATCACTTACGCCTGCTGCTGCAAGACGGTCCTTGTATGCAAGGTCTGCAACCTCGTAGATGCTACGGGAGCGATCTTCCTCGTTTGCATAGTCTGCATAGAAGGTGAAATCGGTGCCGTTGATGGTCACGGTTACGTATGCTACTGCGGTGAACTTCATCGAGTAGTCCTTAATACCCGTGATCGCGCCGGTGAAGTAGCTGTTTTCACCGCTGACTGCTGCGAAGCCGCCAACACCGTTGCCTGCTGCCGCATAGTCTTCTACCATGTAAGGAACCTTAACTGCGATGCCCTGCTTGTCAAGCTGCTCTGCGGTGAAGCTTGCGAAGAGAGCCGGGGGAGCGCTGAGCGTGCCGATCTCAACGGTTACGTTCGTGTCAGCCTTCATAGCATTGTAGAGAGCAGTGTTGATATAGCTATCGAAACGGAGACCGGAATTTTCGAGCGCGTTCTTATCGATACGAACCGCTGCCTTCTCATCGGTGGTAACACCGACAGTCCATACGGTGTTATCGGTTGTGTCGAGGGTTTCGTTTGCCTGACCAATCAACTTGGTACCCGTAAGGGAGTAGTTGTCGGAAACAACGGGGAGAACCGCTGCGTTCGTGCCGTCAGACACGTGCGCATAGTTCACACCAAGGACCGCGCCCGAAACGATCTGGTCCGTACCCTTATTGGTGTAGGAGAATACAACGTCGGTTGCGTTGCCGGTAATGACGTGCTGACCCTTCGTGGCGGTACGTCCGACGATACCGGAAAGTGCCATCCAACCGCCCTTCGCATCGGAGCCCGTAATATCTACGTGGATACTACCTGTGGAGGTATTATTGATGATCGTCGACTTTTCGGTGTTATTGTCACCGTCGATCTGACCGACAATAGCGCCGACTGCACCGCCGCCTGAGATTACACCGAAGTCAAGGTCGAACTTGATGTCCGTATGGCAGTTCTCAATGGTACCATAACGAGCACGGCTCGCGATACCGCCGATGTTGTAGGTGTTTGCACCGCGGACGCCCTTGATAACGCCCTGTACGGAGGAGTTCCTGACGTAGGCATTAGCGTTTCCAAGATAGCCAACGAGTCCGCCGTAATATTGGCAAGCGCCCATGATCGTGTAATCGAGATCGTATACGTGTACGTTATCGATACCGTTTGCACCGTAGAGAGAGCCTGCAAGAACTGCTGCGGTAGGAACGTTTGTGTCCACGGTGATGCCGGAGTTGCCAACCTTGGGAGACCGGAAGTTGATATCCTTGAAGGTACCGTTCGTCTGACCGAACATTGCCTTCGTGTAAACGTAACTGTCGTTGGTCAGGCGGAGGTTGGAGATCGTGTAGGATCCGCCGTCTGCCTTGGTACCGATCAGCGCACCGTCAAAGCGGTAGTTGCCGTTGTGAGACTGGGAAATGGTCTCAAACTCAGCATCGCCGAGATCGATATCGTTAACCAGCTCCATCTTGATAGCTCTGTAGGTTGCGTTGGTGGAAGCCTTGTTGACAAGTCTTGCAACGAGACCGAAGTCTGCGCCGGAAGAAATGTCATAGTAGCCGTCCTCATCAGCGTCAACCAGCTCGGTTGCCGCATAGAGACCTGCCCAAGTACCCTTGCCTGCCTTGATAGCGCTTGCTGCGCCAAGCGGGTCGGTAACCTTCAAGGTAGCGGTTGCGCCTGCCTTGTAGTCCTCACCGCTAATGGTCCACTCATACGCCAGACCGTTTGCGGAAGCGGTTGCAGCGGAGAGATTGGAGATGGTCTTGCCGTTATAAACGAGCTCCATCTTATAGTTTGCGCCAACAAAGATGTCAAGCGCGATCTTGGAAGCAGAAATGGTTGCGACGTTGTTCTTCTCAACCGTATTTACTTCAAAGTAGTATTCCTCACCCGTAAATGCCTGTGCACCGTTACCCGCCTTGGTAACAGCGAAGTCCTTAGTACGGTCATCGGGGTTAGCAGGATCGATCGTGTAGACCTTATATCCAAGATTTTTTAGAGAATAAACGTTCTCGGTAACGGCTTCCTTGAGGTTGAGAACGTTAGCAATGGTCAGTGCGTAGGGAATATCGGTACGAATAGTCTGACCGTTTGCCTCATTCCAACCAACGAGATCATTGACACCGCTGGAACCACCGAGCGTCACGCCCTCGGCGATGGAGATCGTACCAAAGTTTGCACAACCGTTGATGAGAACGGAAGCTTTACCGCCACGGTTGACCTGTCCGATGATACCGCCGAGGCGCTGGTTGTTGGGCGTACCTGCCATGGTAACGTCACCGTAGTTTACACAATTGTAGATCTCAATGTGGTTTGCATAGTCCACGCTAGGAGTTCCGGAGGTAATACCGACGAATCCGCCTGCAAAGGAGTTGGACGTTCCCGCAGTTACGTAAACATCCGCATAGTTCACGCAGCCGTTGATCTCATCGTCGCCGGCAGTGTTGGCAATAAAGCCTGCTGCGATCGGCTGGTGATTCGACTTTGCGGTCAGGTTAATGGATCCGCTCATCGTGGAATTTTTAATGACCACGTTGTTACCGTAGCTGACGAATCCCGCAACATGAGGCTGATTGAAGCCGCTGAAGGATACGTCGATGTCAGCGTTCACGTGAACGTTGTCGATCACGGTAGTACCGGAAGCAAAGCCACCGACGACCATTCCGATTCCGGCGATGTGTGAACTAACAGAAATCGTCTTATTAATGCTACCCGTCAGATTGAGATTGCAGATTTGGGTAGCGCTCTTGGTTGCACCGAACAAGCCGGTAGGAACGTTACCGGGAGTAAGAGTAGTCATGGTCAGATTGCTGATGGTCTTTCCTGCACCGTCAAGCTTACCCTGGAAACGAAGGTCCTTCTTTGCAAAGTAGACCTCGTAAGCACCGATCGAATACCACTCCTTACCTGAAAGATCGATATCTGCACCGAGCTTCCAATACTCATACGCAAGATTTTTATTTGCGTAGTTCTTCCAGATTGCGGTTATGTACGCAAGCTCTGCAGGCGTGGTGATGATGTAAGGATCTGTTTCTGCACCGGTTCCCTTTGCGGGCTTAACGCCAAAGAGACTCCAGTTCGCATTCAGCGTGAAGGTCTTTGCATCTGCAAACGCAAGCTTTACAAACGCAATTCCGTCAACAGCATCAACAGTGAATACAACGTTGCCGTTCGAATCCTCTGCGTAGGTAGCAATGCTTGCAGTACCTCTTCCAACAGTTACGTCGGAAACCGCATCAAGCACTGCATACGCAGCCTTGGGCATGGAGATCTTGGTGGTAGTACCCTCGACGAGCGTGTCGAGTGTGAAGTTAGCGAGAACACCGTCATAGGTCTTGTCTGCTTCCATAGTGGTCTCACCCAGCGTTGCCGTACCGGTATAATTATATACGTCAACAATTTCTTGGTTTACACTGTAAGCGTTCGCAACAGAAATCACAGTGTTTTCAGGAGAGTTGCAATTACCAATCAGGTTTCCAACGCCTGCATTCTGCGAATTGTTGAGCGCAAAGAATTTCCAATCGCAGATATTGACAAATCCGTCAACGTAGATGTTTTCCAAAGTTGCGGTGGTGGAACCGATCAAGCCGCCGAGCTTCAAGCAGGGGAGATTGGTGTTTGAAGCGGGATTGAAGGTAACGGAGCCTGCGTTAACGAAATTGGTAATGTTGAACTTATCATTTTTTGTTCCCTGAACAATACCGATCAAGCCGCCGAGAGTATCGACGTGGATACCGCCGCTGACCGTAACGTTCAGATAGTTCGCGCAGTTCTTAATGTACTGCGATGTACCGTTAGCATTTGCACGTCCAATGAAGCCGCCAAAGGTAAGGTTACCGAGTTTCGTCACTGCATTGGCTGCATAGGTCGCGGTGGTCGCATTGACCGTACCCGAAACGGTGCAGTTCTCAAAGGTAGTATCGGTGGAGTTGGTATAACCCGTAAAGCCACCCATAGTTACACTTTGTGCAATATTTCCGGTTGCGTTCAGTGTGACGTGGCAGTTCTGAATTTCACTACCGAAGATGATTCCGGAAAGTCCGCCGTAGAAGTTTACACCCGTTTTGGGAAGTGCCGCAAGCGCTACCGTGTGGTTCAAGCGGACATTCTTAACGACGGCTTTTTCCTTCATCGCTCCGAACAGACCGCCCATCGCACTGCCCGAGTACGCGTTCGAGGTGCTACCTGCTTGATTGGTCTTGTCGTTGATTACCGTGGTGATCGTGTGGTTACCGCCGTCAAACGTACCGTTAAAGCGGATGTACACACCCGCCGTGGCGTCGCCGTTCAAGGTTGCAGTGGCACTGTCATCCTGATATACGTTTGCGATCGGCACCCACTGGTGAGCGGTCGCGTCGATGTCTGCGGTCACCAAATAATGCAGCTCTCTGTAACGCTTGCCGCCATTATTCGTATCGTCCTTTGCCATCGTGTTGACCAGCTTGGCAAGAAGTGCCAACTGCTCGGCATTCGCGATCTGATACGGCTCGTCAGACGTACCCTTACCGCCTGCAAACGCCGCTGCGGCATAGTCCGTCCAAAGATTCGCATCGGTCGTCGCCGCCGAAACGCTTGTCGGAACCACGATTACCAGCGAGGAGAGGATCATCGCTACGGTCATGATCACCGACAAAACTCTGAATTTTGTTTTCATGTTTGTTTCTTCCTTTCAAAAAAAATTTTTGGGGAATTTGCGTGCAAATCGAATTTTTACGTGTGCGGCGTTCCCATTCGACCCATCTCACCGCATCCGTCGCCTCTCGCGGCTCGCTCTCGCCGCCGACGGATTTGTTGACAGAGGATCTTTATCTCTTCGCGTTGTGTGCTTTCGCACACAACGCGAAGAGTGGGGCGCCCCACTCCGTTTTTTTGGAGTTACAACACAAAAAAATTCTTTTACATCTTATTCTATCATAAAAAAAATGGGTTGTCAAGTTTTTTCACGATATATATATTATGGTAAACATAACAAAAAATGTATGGAAAATTTGTTGATATTTTTTTCGAAAAGCTCTTGACAAATACATTCTCTTGTGATATACTTGTAAAGCATTTTGCTTTACACCCGCAATCGAGGTGATCATATGTTTGAAAAAAATCTTGAAATCGCGTTTTTGCTCGACTTCTACGGCGACGTTCTCTCCGAGCGCAAGCGTACGGTTCTGGATCTCTACTATAATCTCGATCTTTCTCTTGCCGAAGCCGCCGAGGAGGTGGGCATCTCTCGCCAAGGCGTGCGCGAGCTGATCAAAAAGGCAGAGGAGGAATTGCTGTTTTTTGAAGAAAAATTAGGGCTTGCCAAGCGCTTCCGTCAAACGCAGAAATCCGCCGAGGAGCTGCTCCGTCTGCTTCACGGCACTGATATCGGCGAGGACGTGCGGCGCGCCGCTGAGGAGCTGGCACAGTCCGTCCGATAATTCCGAAAGGAGATGATTGCATGTTTGAAAGTCTCGGCGAAAAGTTGAGCAATGCCTTCAAAAAGTTTCGGAGCAAGGGTAAACTGACAGAGTCCGACGTCAAGGAGGGTATGCGCGAGATCAAGCTCGCCCTGCTCGAGGCTGACGTAAACTTTAAGGTCGTTCGCGATTTTATTAAGATCGTTTCGGAGCGCGCCGTGGGTGCCGAGGTGCTTGAGTCCCTCCTCCCCGCACAGCAGATCGTCAAGATCGTCAACGAGGAGCTCACCCGTCTCATGGGCGGCTCTCAGGCAAAGCTCACCATTGCTTCCAATCCCCCAACCGTTATCATGATGGTCGGCTTGCAGGGCGCGGGTAAAACCACCCACGCGGGCAAGCTCGCCGCTAGGGATAAAAAGCAGGGCAAGCGCCCGCTTCTGGTCGCCTGCGACGTCTACCGTCCCGCCGCGATCAAGCAGCTCGAGGTCTTAGGCGAGCGTCTCGACATCCCCGTGTTCACGATGGGCGACAAGGTCTCCCCCGTCAAGATCGCCGCGGAAGGTGTCAAGCTCGCAAAGCAAAAGGGCTATGATATGGTCTTCGTGGATACCGCAGGTCGTCTGCAGATCGACGAGGTGCTCATGGATGAGCTTAAAAACATCAAGGCAGAGGTCAACCCCACGGAGATCCTGCTCACGGTCGATGCTATGATCGGTCAGGAATCGGTCAACGTGGCACAGACCTTCAACGATCTGCTCGATATCACAGGCGTGATCCTCACCAAGCTCGACGGCGACACGCGTGGCGGTGCCGCGCTCTCCATCCGTTCCGTTACCCAAAAGCCGATCAAATTCGTCGGTATGGGTGAAAAAATGGATGCCATCGAGCCCTTCCACCCCGACCGTATGGCGTCGAGAATTCTCGGCATGGGCGACGTGCTTACTCTGATCGACAAGGCGCAGGCGGCATACGACGAAAAGCAGGCGGCGGAGCTGGAGGAAAAGATGCGCCGTCAGACCTTCACCCTGGACGACTACCTCGATCAGCTCGGTCAGCTCAAAAAAATGGGCAACCTCGAGCAGCTCATGGGTATGATGCCCGGCATGAAGCCCGGTGCCATGAAGGACGTTAAGATCGACGAAAAGATGATGGCTCATACCGAGGCGATCATCCACTCCATGACCCGACGCGAGCGCGAAAAGCCCGAGATCATCAACGCATCCCGCAAAAAGCGCATTGCCGCAGGCTCGGGAACCAGTGTCGAGGAGGTCAACAAGGTCCTTCGGCAGTTCGATCAGATGCTCAAAATGATGAAGCAATTCACCGAAATGGGCAAATCAAAAAAAGGAATGAAAATGCTCGGCAGAATGAAGATGCCCTTCTGATTTCCACCGTACATTCATAAAAATCAAAAAATCAAAATCAATTTTATTTTTGGAGGAACACAAAAATGGTTAAAATGAGACTTAAGAGACTCGGTGCAAAGAAGGCTCCCTTCTACCGCGTAATCGTTGCTGACAGCCGCTCTCCCAGAGACGGTCGCTTCATCGATGAGGTTGGCTACTACAACCCCATGACCAACCCCGCTGAGATCAAGATCGACGCTGAGAAGGCAAAGACCTGGATCGCAAACGGCGCCCCGCCCACCGAGACGGTTAAGGCACTGCTGAAGAAGAGCGGAATCGTTGACTGATCCCGCCTACCACAGGAGACACGCAAATGATTAACTTGCAGGAAACCTTGGTTGACGTTGCCAAAGCGATCGTTGACACGCCCGATGAGGTCAAGGTAACGATGGAGGAGGACGAAAGATCCATTACGCTCACCCTCACCGTCGCTCCCGACGACATGGGCATGGTCATCGGCAGACACGGCAAGATCGCAAAGGCGATCCGCACCGTGATCAAAGCCGCTTCCGCAGGCACCGGCAAAAAAGTGAACGTGGAGATCAGATGATCCCGCAAAAAAGAGACACTTGCTGCACGCAAGTGTCTCTTTTTTTGATACGTAGCTGCAATTCGGGCGTTTTTTCGGTAAATAATCGGCTGATCCGACACCCTTCTTTTTTAAAGCATCTCCTCGGCAAAATGTGCCGCAACGGCACCGTCTGCGGCAGCGGTGATCACCTGTCGAAGCGCCTTTGTACGCACGTCTCCAACCGCAAACACACCGCCCAGCGATGTCTTGGTCGTTTCATCCGCTACGATATACCCTGCTCCATCCAGATCAAGCTGATCCGCAAAAAGCTCGGTCACGGGGACTCTTCCAATGCTGATGAAAACGCCGTCGCACGCGACCTCACGCAAGTCTCCCGTCTTGAGATTTTTGACCTTCACGCCCTCTACACGGTCGCCTGCGATCAACGCCTCGACCGCACTATCCCACAAAAACTCGACGTTTTCCGCCTGCATGAGCGGTTCGTGGTAGATCTTCGTTGCGCGAAGGGTATTGCGGCGATGCACCAAAATGACCTTTTTTGCAAGACGTGTCAAATAAAGCGCATCCGAGACCGCGGAATTTCCGCCGCCGACCACGACCACCGTCTTATCCTTATAAAAGCGTCCGTCGCAATGCGCGCAGTAATGTACGCCGCGCCCGACCAGCTCCGCTTCTCGCTCGATTCCCAGCGCGCGCGGATTTGCGCCCGTCGCTATGACCACCGTTTTGGCGTAAAAAATACCGCTATCCGTCTCTACGGTCTTGATATTCCCCTCAAGCGAAGCCGACTTCACCTCGGCATACTCGGTCACGGCACCGTAACGCTCCGCGCCTGCCTGCATCTTCATTCCAAGCGAAAAACCATCAATCCCCTCTTCAAAGCCCGGGTAATTGTCAATCACATCCGTCAACGCCATCTGTCCGCCCGCGGAAAGCCGCTCAATGACAAGCGTATCCATCCCCGCGCGCGCGGCATACAGCGCTGCCGTATATCCCGCAGGTCCCCCGCCGATCACGATCATATCGTAAATGTGTTCCATAGCGTACACTCCTTTTTGTTATCTGTCAATATAATTATATCATAATTATACCCGTTTTCGGCACGTTTTTCCGTGACACGGTCACAAAAAAGCTGTCCGCAGACCAAAGCTCGGTTACGGACAGCTTTTCTATTTTACTTTTGATTACTCTGCCTTGTAAAATCTTGCGAACAAGAACTGAAGCAGTGCGAAGATCAAGCCAACGCCCAGCGCCAAAATGAACGCGAAATCGTTCTCGGACTGGATCTGGATCATTGTAACATCCGCAGGCATCATCTGTCCGATCAAGGTAACTGCCACGAAGGAGCCCAAGAAGGAGGAGAGAAGAATAACCGATACACGAACGATGATCACACAAAGGATCGCGAGCAGGAGTGCTCCGCCAAGTGCGAGCATACGGTCGCCAAAGAAGCCCCAGATGAAGTTATATCCGATCGTGTACGCTGCTGCGAAGAGAACAAAACGGAATCTGAAGAAGCCGAGGACGAAGAACAGAACGGCAACCACACCGCCGATTACATAAGTAAGGAACGGAGGCAGATCAGCCATGCCCTCCTGAAGAAGCAGGAAGTCAAAGAGTGCGGAGCCTACAACGTATCCAACTGCGGCAATGCCGGCAGCGCAAATAAACTTCAGCAAACGGTAGCCGAACACGCCTGCAGTAAGCGCAAAGAGGATTGCTGCTACAAAGACGGCGCCTTCTGCAATGTTGATGTCAACAGCGATCTCCTTGAGCGAGGCGACAAGATCGCCCATTACACTCTTGAGGTGCTGGATAATTTCGATTTCCGAAAAAATTCTCAAGTCCAACATAAACG
>JAFTJB010000091.1 GCA_017456625.1 Clostridia bacterium | reverse complement strand
TATAACCGGCCTACACCCTTAGCAGGGGCGCCTCTTCGGCCTCTTGAGTACTTCTCCGTATACTCATCGCAAGCCGGCCATTGCATGGGCTTACGACTTTCTTATTATATACGATTTTTCCCGCTTTGTCAAGGGCTTTTTAATTTTTTTAATCTTTTTTCTAAAATTCAAAGGATCCCCCGCACCTTTCTGACGCAAGGGATCCTTCTCTCTTCTCTTATTTCTTATTCTGCTCCTCGAGCTTTGTCTCCAGCTCGCGTACACGCTTCTCGAGCAATGCCTGCATCTGAGTGAGGCGATACACGCGATTGTTCATATGCGACACGATCGCGGTCAGCGTCAGCACGATCAAGAACAAAAACAGGATCGCAAAGAAAAACACCGCGTTAGATGCGACCTGGATCCCGACCAGCTTTGTCAGCCACGTAATGATCTGTGGGAATATCGCGATGGTAAGCATAAAGACCGCCGCCAGCAGCCACACCAACGTATACTTCAAATTCAGCTTTTTGAGCACCAAATAACGAATGATAACGCCAATAAAGGCCAGCACACATATGATCAGAAAGATCTGCAACACCAATGACATCTTACTTACCCTCCTCTTCCGTCTTTTTTACCTTTTTCCGTCTCGTGCCGATACGGAGAATGATCAACGCGATGGATACCTTGATCATATAATAGAGCGACTTTTTCGCATTGATGGAGGAAACGCCGCCCTCACGCTCATGCATCTGTACGGGAACGTCGGTCACGCGATATCCGTTGAGCGATGCGGCAACGATCGCCTCGGGCTCGGGGTAATCCTGCGCGTAGTTCTTTGCGAAAAACGCCGTCAGCTCCTTGGAGGTCGCGCGGAAGCCGCTGGTGGTATCCGTTGCCGTCACACCGCAGCAGATCTTAATAATGACACGGATCAGATTGATGCCCAAGCGGCGCATAAAGGAGGTCTGGAAGCCCTGCTTCTCGATAAAACGCGAGCCGACCGCCATATCCGCCTTCCCGTCGACAATAGGCTTGATCAGCTTTTCGATGTACGCGGGATCATGCTGACCGTCTCCGTCGATCTGAATGGCAATGTCATAGTCATTCTGCGATGCGTAAAGATATCCGCTTTGCACCGCGCCTCCAATACCAAGATTTACGGGCAGGGAGATATAACGGTAGCCGCGGCGCTTCAAGATCTCCTCCGTGCAATCGGTGGAGCAATCGTTGACGACCAGATAGTCGTACTGCGGATAATTCTCGGTGAGATTATCCACGACCTTTTCAATGTTTTCCTTCTCGTTATACGCGGGAATGATGATCAAAATTTTCATGCTTATTCTCCGTCAAATAAAAAATATATCAGTCGTTCAAGATTGGAATCTCGCTCGAACCGCTCAAAATGAAGCTTTTTTGCATTTGCGCCCATCCCGTCGCGCGCGCTTTGCGGCATTTGCGCAAGCTTCTCAAGGCTTTCCGCAAGCAATTGTGCATTGCCCGACTCGGTGGCAAATCCGCAACCGTACTCATTGACCGTGCGGTTTGCCTCTCCGTCCATGGCAAGCACCACAGGGCGGCCCGCCGCGATGTAGGACATGACCTTTGCGGGGATGGTACAGTCAAGCAAGGGACTCTTTGTCAGACACGCAATAAGTGCGGAGGCAATATTGGTGTATTTCGGGATCTCCTGCGCCGGCTTAAAGCCCTCAAAGAAGAAAACATCCTCCATTCCGCGCTCCCGCACGAGCCGCTCGGATTCCACACGGGACATACCGTCGCCAACGATGATCCAATTCGCACGGATCCCCCGTTTTTTCAAAAGCTCCGCCGCGTCGACCATCACGGGAAAATCCTGCGCGGGGCTGATGTTACCCGTAAAGACGATATTAAACTGCCCGCCGAACCGCTGTGTCAGCTCCGCATCCGCAATGGGAGTTTCATAAAATTTCTCACAGCATTGCGGCATAATGAGAAATTTGTCGTCACTTTTCCCCGTTCGCTCCTGCAAGATCTCCTTCGCCTTGTCCGAGAGGCAAATGAGCTTGTCCGTCTTGCGATAATACTTCGTCGAAGAGTTATAAAGAATTTTGCGGATCAGTTTATTCTTGAAATTGAGCACCGAATACAGATTCTCGGGCCAAAGATCCATAACGTAGGTCACGCTTTCAATACCCTGCTTTTTTGCAAGCTTAAGTCCCGCTCTGCCCATATAAACGGGAGAGAGCGAATAAATGAATACGCGATCGTATTTCTTTTTATACAGCTTTCGCACCGCAAACGAGCTTGTAACGGGATAGGACATATAATTGAGGAAAATGCGGATCGAGGTATTATTCTTTCGTCTGATCTCGGGGCATCGGTAAATACGGATGCCGTTGTGTGTCTCCTCTCTCCGCTTGAAGGCACCGTAGCCCTCAAACCACTCACCCTTTGGATAATTAGGCTCGCCGCACAGAACGTCCACCTCGATATCGTAATCAACAAATCCGTCACACAGGTCGTTGATCCTGAAGTTTTCGGGCCAAAAGTGCTGGCACACCACAAGAAGTCTTTTTGCCATATCAAAATCCTTTCCGCTCTACGGTCTTACTTGTACACGATCTCATAAATATAGGCGTTGCCCTCCTCATAGAGCGGCAAAAAGTCGACAACGTCGGAATTCTCCTTTACGGGATTGAGCGCAAAGATATACTTCGCCTCGGTCTTTTCGATATCCGCATAGGATAGCTTCACGCGCATGCTATCGGGCGTGAGCAGCTCAAACGAGGTCTCCCCATCTGTAAATTCCATTACAACGTGCGCATAACGGTTGTAAACACGCTCATATTCACCGTTAGGATCCAGCCGTCTCCAAAGCTCCAGATTGGGAACGTAGTTGGTCGAGGAGATACAGGGGGCACCGTTTGCGACGGCATACTGCCCGACGATGAGGTCTCCCCAGCCGATCCATTTGGCATCGGGATCCTGCTCGACAATGCTTTGGATCTTTTGCGCCGCAGGCTTTTCGTTAAGTGCGCCGATCCCACTGCCGACAGGAGAAACACGCGCGCCGATAAGGATCGCCAGCACGGCAAACACCGCGACCGTCCCCTTCGCCGCCCCTCTCGGAATTTTTGCAAAGCACGCCATACCAAACGTGAAGGAAAGAAGGATCATAAACACAGTGTAATCGCTCGAGAGATATCCGGGACAGATCATTTCCGAATACGTAAAGCTGACCGCGAGTGTCAAAGCAATCGCGCCTGCCGCAACACCTGCGGGAAGGCGGTATTTTTTGTGCTTCGCCACGAAGCGGATCAAAAGGATCACATTCGCAAACGCGAGGAAATCCGCCGCGCGTCCTGCGGGAGAATAGCTCATCAATGTAATTTTTGCAAGCCATGCGGGAACACCGACGGTACAATAAACCGTAAGGAAGAGCGTGGGAATAAGTAAGAGCGCACCAAACCAATCGATCTCCCTCGACCTGCCCTTGATCCGATCCGCGATCTGTCTGACGAGAACGTAGAGGGCGAGCAGCATGGGAATTGGGAAGAAGGAGAAGAAGGTTGCCGCCTCGGAGTTGTTCGAGCCGAGCGTAATATCACGAAACGGAATTTGAAAGCCCTGCACAAAGGTAAAGATCTTTGGCAGTGCGTACCCACCCGAATCGAATCTCTCACCCGGGTAGACGGTGCCCATGATCGATTTGGTATACTCCTGAATACCAAGCAGGTATGCCAAAACGATGGATGCCATAAAGACGACCGCCACCGCCGCCGCGATCCACTCCTTGGCGCGGAATGCCCGCACCGCCTCAAAGCGATCAACGATGATCCACGCAAAGATCGCAAAAAGCAGATAGACCATTGGCACCTGCCACGCGGGATAGAGCTGACAGATAAAGAACGCACCCAAAAGCGCGACTCCTGCCATGCAAAGGCATTTTTGATAAAACTTCTCGACGCAGAAGCAATAATACGCGCAAACAAGCACGCCCATAAAGCCCGTAAGGAGCGAGCAGATCGACCACCAGAGGTTAAAGGGCGACATGGCGATCAGCGCCACGCCGAGCATTGCCATCAGCTTACTTTTGTCAGAAATGATATACGCGAACTCAAGCGAGAGCATCACACTCATGAGCATGGTCGCGCACCAGAAAAAGCTCACGCCCATCTCGGTTCCAAGCAAGAAAAAGCCAAAATAAAACGGATCGGAAAGCGCCGCATAGGAAAGCCAAAGCCCCGTTGCGGGCAGATTGTAATTTGCTGTACCGCGCAAAATGTCGTTGATCTCCCCAAAGCCCGCGTATTCCGAGGATGCGGTCATGGGAAGCGTGACCAACCACTCGTCCGAGCGGATATGGCGCACGTTTCCAAACAAGGGATAGATCAAGCTATCCCCCATTCCGGGCTGAACGTAGCTGTTGTACGCGCCGACGTTGGAAAAATTGATCCTGCAAAGCACGAACAGACAAAACACGCCGAGCGCGATCCACCAGCGTTTTGCGAACGCAGTCGAGAGAACGTCTCTGACGGGATATAAAAGCATCGCTACCAAAACCGTGCATATCGGCAAAAGCACCGCGGCACGAAGCAAATTCACAAGCGAAAAAAGCAAGCCGAATATACCCGACCACGTATAAAGCACAGGCGGGTAATTCCACATTTGCACGTACACGGTATAAACGCTTGACAGCGTGAGTGCCAAAAACAGTGCGGAAAGGAGCCAAACGGTGCATTTGACCGCACCTCCTCCCTCTCTTTCAGCCCTGCGCGCCCACAGCAGCAGCGGCAACGCAAACAAAATCAAGGGAAGCAGGATCAAAAGCCATGGAACGAGCAAGCCGATGGCATTGAGCACATCGAACCGCATGACGTCCCACACAATGGTAAGCGCGACGTAAAGAACCGTCAGCACACCGAGAGAGAAGTATATTTTTCGGGTTTTGTTCTCTTGTTTTAACAGCATATACCTCTCCTTTTTGTAAATTTTTTATTCCAACGATCGTGTCGTCCTCGGCTCACGCAAGCGCAGCATGACACCGAGGATCAAAATTGCGGACGCGAGCAGCATTCCCGCGCTGAGGCTGTAGCTCGTTCCGTTGACCCCGAAGGCATCGATCATAGGCGCGGTAAGAAATAAGCAGAACGCAAATCCCGCACCGCAGGATATCAAAAGCCACGAAAACGCGCGCAGGACCGTGGCAAGCATACAAAGAAATCCAAAAAACGAGGTAATCGCAATGGAAATCAGGATCGGCGCGAGAAGGAACGCGTACGGTCTGATCATTTCTCCGAAAATCAGCTCCAGCGCCCAATCGCCAAGCAACCATGCGGCAAGCAGGATCAGCACCGTCAAAAGCACGATCGCCGCCGTGATCTTGCCCGCCAAAAGCAAAAATCCGCGTTTGTCGCGCTTTGCGCGGTGTGCCGCGAAGATCTGCGCAAAGGGGTTGTACACGTAGCACATCGCCGCCTGAATAAGCAGAGCAGGCGCAAAGATCGAGGAATACGCTCCAAGGATCTCGCCGCCGCATTCGCGCTCGAGCACCAGCTTCGGAACCGTTGTGATCGCAGTGGATAAGAACAAATAGATGCACAGAGGTGCGGTTTCACCTGCAAGTGAGATCCAACGTCCGCCCTTCTCCCAAAAGCCGTAATCCGACACACGCTTGACAAAGATCGCGTCATAGAGTGCCGTAATTACAATGGAAAAGATCGCCATTGCCGCAAGTCCCACGTTCAAGCTACCGCTGATGCGGTATGCCGCGAGAAAGATCGCAAGAACGCCAATCCCCTTGATGGCAAAGGATTTCCCCGCAATGTCCAAGCGGTCATGCTTTTGCGCGATGCCGTAGAGCACGTCGGCAAAGTTCTCCGATAGGCGGAAGGTCATGAACAAAAATATCGCAAGCAACGCCTCACCTCGATAGCTCGACACGAGGGAGAAGATCATGCATCCCACCATCGCCGCCATGCAGGTGACGATACGGAAGCCAACGTAACAGCTATTGGTGTATTTATCCTCAATATCCGAGACCTGGAAATTCCGCATCCCAAACATAGCAAGTGTCTGGAAGGTCGCGCTGACCGACATGGCAACCGAGAGCACGCCCGCATCTCCAAAGCCACCAAGCTTTGTTACAAGCACGGTCACGAGCCATTGGCACACCAGATAGACCAGATTGCCGCCGGCATACCAAACCATGTTTTTTCTCAAATTTTGTCCGTCCATATGAAATTATTGCAATGCCGCGACCGATGCGGGCAGAGGCAGACCGTAGATATGGTTGCCCGAGGTGAATTTGCCGAAAATATATTTCATGCTCGCGGACTCGGTCAAAATCCAGAGCTTTCCGTCGTGATAGACGATCTCCTCTGCCATGGGAGGCGCCTCGACCGTCTCGACAAGCGCGCTGCTATCAAGGAACCAAACGGGAACGTCGACCTCTCCGACCTTCAACGTCGTGCCGTTTGCTTCCATCTTGTTCAGATCATAGAAGCGGATGAGCGAGGTGGAAAGACCGTAGGAGGAGGAGAGCACCATCGTGCTGTCATTGATAAAGGTCATACCCTGCACCTGCGAGGTGGTGGAGATCACGACCTCGGGGACCTCGGAGACAGCCTTTCCCGTTGTGGGATCGAGGCGGTAGACCGAGATGATGGCAGTATTTCTGTCACCTGCGGGCGTGGTAAATCGATGCTCCATGGGCGTTTCGTATTTGCCCGTGTCATAGAAGGAGCCCGCGTAAAGAAGGTCTCCTCTAACCGTGCAGTATGCGGGATCGTTGATGGTTTTGATCTCGCCCGCAACAGTCGCCTTGCCGTCTCCGTCAAATACGTCGTCGACAAGGAACAGATCACAGCCCTTGGCACCCGTAATATAGATATACGGTCCGTAGGTGTCAATACCACCCGTGTGCCCCGTATAGTCTGTGCCGTCCGCGTTTTTCAGCTCCACCTGCGTCTGCTCCTCGCCGTTCATAATATAAATACTCGAGGCATCGCCCGACTTATCGTATCCGCAGGAAAGGTAAACGCCGCGCGCCTCGTAGTAATCAAAGCCCTGAGAAACGTAGCCGTTCCAAAGTCCCGGCGCCTTCATTCCCTTTTCCGCTACGTCGTAAAAATCCGAGTACATAATGCGATCGCGCAAAAAGAAGATACCGACCGCAAGCAAAACGAGCGCCAAAAGCGCGATCAGGATCCGAAGCACCCATTTTACGATCCGTTTTACCAAAAAGCGCGTTATCATTACAAAATCCTCCGTTCATTCGTCAAAAAAGCAGATTTCTCCACTTTACCTATATTGTATCACAAAAAACGTCCGCTGTCAAATACTATTTCAATTTGAGCCCAATTCAATCAAATAGGCGGTTCCCTAATTGCAAAAGGACTTCATGTACGATTAGACCAATTGATATTTTTGCTATTGTTTTTTGCAAAGCATTGTGTTATAATGGAATTGTAACCCTATCAAATGAGAAAGGCGGAATCCATCATGATCACATTGAAAAACGAATTCATCACCGCGCACATCAACGAGGCAGGTGCCGAGCTCAAGAGTCTTGTCTACAACGGCACCGAGCAGATCTGGGAGGGCAAGCCCGAGGTTTGGGACAGCTCCTGCCCCCTTCTGTTCCCCATCTGCGGCGGACTCAAGGATGACAGGTATCTCTACGACGGCAAGGAATACCACCTGCAAAAGCACGGCTTTGTACGCACTGCCCCCTTTGAGGTAGAGCGCGCGGACGATACCTTTGCGGTATTCTGCATCAAATCGAACGACGAGACCAAAAAGCAATATCCCTTCGACTATGAGCTTCGCGTGATCTATACGCTCACCGAGAAAACACTTAAGATCGAATACGAGGTGCGCAACGAGTGCGACCGCACCATGTACTTCAGCATCGGCTCTCACGAGGGCTACTACACCCCAGAGGGCATTGAGGATTACGATGTGATATTCCCGCAAAAGGAAACGCTGAACGCAAAGGTCATCTACGGCAATCTCATCTCCAACCAGGATCTTCCCATTATTAAGGATACGAACGTACTTCCGCTGTATGAGAAGCACTTTATCATTGACGCTCTGGTCTTTACCGACCTCAAATCTCGCAGCGCAACACTTCGCAACCGCAAGACGGGCAGAACGATTCACATTGATTTCCCCGATATGCCTTATTTCCTGATCTGGCACAAGCCCAACTCCCCTTATATCTGCATCGAGCCCTGGGCAGGACTCGGCGACGTTGTGGGAACGAGCTACAACATCGAGGAAAAGGTCGGCATCAACGCACTTGATGCAGGAAAGACCTATCGCAACGTCCACAGCATTACCTTTGGAGAATAATTTACAGTTATAATTAAAAGCGTGAAAAACTTAAAAGTTTTTCACGCTTTTTTTGCAATAATCGTTTTATTCGATTCCTCTGTTATCATAAACAGCTCGGCCTCGGCTACATGTTTTTAGTACGCGATCGTAGTCATAAGTGCGTATTCAGGCTGTGAAACGTCAAGTCGCGATGCCTGAACCACTACGGGACGGTCACTTTCCACAAGCACCGCGTAGGGCGTATTTTTTGGTATTTTTCTTCCGTCCTCGGTTACGACCTTATCAAGACGAATATGGTTTGCCCGCTCGTGTCGACAAACGGCATGAATTCCGCGCATCGGCTCGCTGTCCTCAAAATAAAGTGTAATATCTATGCTTGCGTCCTTTCCGGACAGGTTGAGAACACAAATTGCCTCGTGGCTAACCAGTCCCCCCTTTTCCGTATCACTCATATAGCCGTCGGGAACCAGCCAAACGTTTTTTCCGTACATCGCTGCCCTCCTTTCACTCCTTGATCAGAGTAACGTTAGAACCGTCCTCAAGCTTGAACAATTCCGAATCCTCAGAATTTTCACGGAAGGAGACCGACACGTTTTTCATTCGGATCGTCATGGGCTCCTTCGCCGAGCCTATGGGAGTGCAGGATTTTAAAAGCTCCGAAAATCGAACGTTTTCAAGCGTCAGGTTTCCCCAATGTGTACCGCTTTGCAAGGGTCCCACATCGGCTTTGTAGTGACACATTGCCGTAAGATTGTCAAATAAACAATTTTTAAATGTGATATCAGACGGGACGAAAGGATAGTTGGCGCTGGCAAAATAACTCACAGCACTGAGCATATTGTGTCTGCCCTCCTCACGCGGGAGTTCATCGTTTTTGCCCTTCACAACGGTCTTGCGGTGCGGATAATACCCGGGGCCGTGCGCATAGCAATCCTCCACCAAAATGCCAACACCGCCCATGCGGAACAGGTTGCATGAGGTATTGAGGATACATTTTCTGACCGTCATATTTTTGATGTTGATACCCGCAATGCAGTCATCACCGGTTTTAAACACGCATTCCTCAATCAGAGCATTTTCGGTGCAATGAAGATGGATTCCGTCCGAGCCCGCAAGGCATGTGACGTGTCGCATGACAAGGTTTTTGCAGTTGTTTGCTTCGTGCAGAAAGTTTCCGCTATTCTGCGCCGTGTAGCCCTCCAGATGCACGTTCTCGCAGCAGGAAAAGAAGATGGCATGCGGTCCGCGATAATGCTCCTCACCGTCGGGATCGTAGCAGTTGGCACCGTCGATCACCGAATCGCGCTCTCCGATGATGGAAATATTCTTCTCGCCGTACGCTGTGATAATCGCACGTCGGTAGGTCTCCCACGGCGTTCCGTAATACTGCGTGATCATTTCCATATCCGACCGCATTTCCATGCCCTCGGGAATTGGAAAGACCTCATAATCGTTGCAATCGTCACTGCCGTAAAGCTCCGCGCCGGATTCGAGATAAAGAGTCGTATCCGACCACATCCGCAAAGCGCCAACGTAAAAGCGTCCCTTGGGGATCACAACGGTTCCGCCCTCTGTTTTACACAGATCAAACACCGCCTGAAGCTCTGCGGTTTGCAGAGCTTGGCAGTTTTCTTTTACACCGTAATCGGTAATTACATATCTGTTATTCATCTTATTTTACCTTCAATGTTACGATCTCAAACGGAGAGACCTTGAGCGAAAGCGCACCGTCCACAACGGAGATCTCCTCCAATTCATTTTCCATCAGATCGCAGAGGTATGCTTTTTCGACGGGAATGCCAAGCGTGACCTTGACCTTGCCGCGACAATTCTTCGTCTCATAGAAGCGGATAACGGTTCCGTCACCGTCCTCTGCCGCCTTGACCGTCTCGCAAATGACGTTGTCGCGGTCAATGGAAACGGCGCTGTAGCTTGTGGGAATCGTGTCCGCCTCACCCGTAGCTGCGATCGCGGTCATGGGGTTGTTAAGCATATACGCCAACTGAACGGTATCGCTCTCGGCAAAGCTGCCCGCATGAGGATAGAGCGCATAGGTAAAGGTATGCTCGCCCTGATCTGCCTCGGGATTGGGATCCGTGGGAGAACGCAGAAGCGTGAGCGTGATCTCACCGTTGTGAATGTCGTGTCCGTACTTGCAATCGTTGAGCAGGCTCACACCGTAGCCACCCTCGGAAAGATCGGCATACTTGTGCGCACAGACCTCGAATTTTGCGCGATCCCAACTCGTGTTTGCGTGCGTAGGACGCTCGATGGTACCGAATTGGATCTCATAGGTCGCCTTATCCGCATTGATCTCCACGGGGAAGGTCGCACGGAGCGTATGATGCACCTGATGCCAATCGATGCGATTTTCGATCTCAATGAGCGCGGAACAGTCGGTAAACCACAAGGTCTGCTCCACGGTCGATTTTTCATACGGACGCGTGATGCGAACACCGCGTCTTGCGCCATCCTCGACCGTCTCAACAGAGGAGACCTCCGTGATCGTTCTGTATTCATGCTCACGGGTGTATTCCGTCCACTCCCAAGCGTCGTATTTGTCGGGATAATCGGCATACACGCGCAATTCGTTTCCGATCGCGCCTGCCTTCAGCACCTCTCGGTCGTTCTCCTTATCATAGATCGATACGATCTGCCATGCATCGTTGAATTGAACAGTCAAGCGGTCGGTTTCAACGGTTTTTCCATTGATCTTTACGTGATTTTCGGTTACAAAATCATTCGTTGCAAGCCAGCCCTTGGAGGGAACGCCCGAAACGTACGCGCTCTTGCCACCGATCTTGACCGTTCCCTTCCCCTCAAAGGAGTTGGGATTGAATACAACGTAGCCATGCTTTTTATCAATGCCGTTGGCGATCCTTTCACAGCGATCCGAGACAATGCGCTCGCCGATGCCAATAATGCGGGGATAATCGATCATACACTGATCGTAGACCTCCTTGATAGAGGAGCCCGGGATGATATCGTGGAACTGATTGGTAAGGATATCCTCCCAACCGTCATGCAGCTCCTGCGCGGGGAATTTCTCGCCCAACAGCTGCTCTCCGACCACGCCCATCCACTCGGCATTCTGATACAAAAACTCGCACTTGCGGTTGTTCTTTTTGTTGTACGCCATCGTGGTGTAGGTTCCGCGATGATACTCCAGATACAATTCACCCTGCCAATGCGCAACCTCGGGATTGTTCTCCATCTTCTTTTCAAGTCTGCCAAGGAAATCGCCCGCAAACTCGATTTTGACGTTAGGCGAGCCGGGAATTCCGCGTGCGCCACGACGGCCAAGCTCCATATCCTCCGAGGTCGGTCCTCCGCCACCGTCTCCAAAGCCGAAGGTGTTGATCGCCTCGTTGGTCAAATTCTTATCACTGTAACGCTTATACGCGCCTGCGATCTTTTGAGCGGTAATGTGTGATACGTAGGTCGTTCTGTTCTTGGTCTCTTGGCGGCTCGCATCCTGTGCGGTCAGGAAATGCGTGTTGATCTCGGTGCCGTCAATACCGCGCCAGATAAAGGTATCGTGCGGCATTCGGTTGACGTCATTCCAGCTAATCTTAGAGGTCACAAACCAATCCACGCCACATTTGCGCAGGATCTGCGGCAGAGCAGCGGAATAGCCGAACACGTCGGGAAGCCAGAGCTCTCGGTTATCTACGCCGAACTCCTGCTTGAAGAATTTCTTGCCGTAAAGCACCTGTCTGACAAGGCTCTCGCCCGAGGAAAGATTACAATCCGCCTCGACCCACATCGCACCCTCGCACTCCCATCTGCCCTCGGCAATGCGCTTCTTTACCTGCTCATAAAGCGCGGGAGCCTCCTCCTTGAGGTTTTTGTAGAGCAGCGCCTGCGAGGACATAAATTTGTACTCGGGATAGCGATTCATCAATTCAAGCACCGTTGCAAAGGAGCGCTGTACCTTCTCTCTGGTCTGCAAAAGCGTCCATTTCCAAGCGCAGTCGATGTGCGTATGACCGATGCAAACGGTGGTGGTATCCTGCTCGTGACAATATTTACCGTAAAACTCGGTCTCCAAATATTCTCTTGCGCGCAATACGGATGCATGGAACGCCTCGGATTGCGTGTCAAAGAGATCGAGCATGGAAACCGCGCGATCCATATACGTCATTACGCCGGAAAATTCGCTCGATTCAAGATCGAGATATTCCGCCATCTGATACGGGTAGAGCAGATCGTAGTAGAGTCCGTCGACGTCGGCAGCAAGTCTGCGCGAATCCGCAAAGAACTGCGCGCGCTCGATCTTCGCTCCCGTATAGCCGTAAACAAAAATGTCGTAGTGTCCGCCGCGACCGAGCAAAAGCTCGCGGTGGTTGGTATCCATACCTTGACGAAGCGCGCCGTCTACGTAAACAATGAACTGCGGATTTGCCGCATCCCAACCCGTTTGCTCAGTGCAAACGCGCAAAAAGAGCGGATCATTCCCCTTCTCCTTGCGATCCACCGTAAAATGGAACCATGCGTGCGTATCCCATCCGTTTCCAAAGAAATCTCCGTGTGTAAAAGGCTCAAATTCGCTCGCGGGAGGCGGCGTGTGTCCCTTTTTATATTCACACGGACAGAAGGTGATGTCCGAGACCTCCTCTACATCATACCAACGCAATTCATCCAAGACCTTGATATACCGCGTGATCTTTCTGTAGCGTTTATCGTATACTTTCAAATCCATGTCAATACTCCTTTGCTTTTGATGATTTTATTACTTTTGATGATTTTATTATAATACGCAAAGACTTGATTTACAAGCGGTATTGTGATATAATAATTATGGTATTGTGATTTTTTGATTTTGGAGGTACAAAATGGATGTCAAGCTTTTGACCGCAGATCGCTTTGTGGATGGAAGGATCGGGATCTCTTATCGCTACGTTTACAGCGATACTGAGTATTTTCGTCCGCATTATCACGACTATTACGAGCTTTTTGTCCTGCTGGACGGAAATGCGATCCATCTGATCAACGGCAAGGAGATTCTGCTCAAGAAAGGCGCCTCTGTTTTTATTCGCCCGAGTGATACGCACGATTACCGTTGCATTGATGGCACCCCCTTCTCCATGCTCAATCTCACCTTTACCGCCGAGACTGCGAACGCGCTGTTTTCCTATCTTGGAAACAGTCCCGCCGTCACGCGCCTCCTTCGCAACTCCATGCCTCCTACCGTAACATTGACCGATGCGGATTTCGCATGGTTCAACGCTCACATGACATCCATTCGCGCAATTTCACCGGACCACACCGAGGAGCTGCGCACGACTCTGCGTGTTCTTCTTTTCCGCTTTCTCACACGCTATTATCTACAGCTTCCGGGCGAGGATGCCGACGAGAAAGAGATGCCCGCGTGGCTCTCCTCTCTTTGTAATGAGATGCGAAAAAATCAGAATTTCGTCTACGGCAGCGCACGTATGCTTGAGCTTTCGGACCGCTCGCGTGAGCATCTCTCCCGATCGCTCAAAAAATATACGGGCATGACTGTTTCGGAATTTGTCAACGATCTTCGGCTGACCTTTGTTGCCAACATGCTCAAAAACAGCAACCACAGTATTTCCCATATTCTCTTTGAAAGCGGCTTTAACAACGTCAGCTGGGCTTCCGAGCTCTTCCGCCAAAAATACGGCATGACCATGCGGGAATTTCGGAAGAGATAAAAAGGATTGGAAGGGATAGAAGGGATAGAAAGGATAGAAGGGATAGAAGGGATATGGAGAGAAAGGGAGGCTTTTGAAAAAGCCCCCTCCCTCTCCAAACCTCTCCCACCCCTCAAAACCTTTACCAAGCAAAACGCACAGACCGTGCCTCTCGGCACGGTCTGTGCGTTTTGGCAAAAGCCTCTCGCTCGGAGAGGCTTTTGCGGTGGAAGAACGATCATACAAAATCGTACGAGGCAGAGCCTCCAATATCTGATGAAAAATCAAAATCCTTTTCAGGTTTTTGAAAGGGGTGTGGGGAAAAGCGTGATTTATTTCTTGTACATTGCACCGTATGCGGAGCAAGCGCGGTAGTCTGCGCCCTCCTTATCCTGCCCGAAGGCGTTCCAAGCTGCAGGGCGGAAGATCTTCTCCTCCTCGACGTTATGCATGGAAACGGGGATACGGAGCATGGAACAGAGTGTGATCACGTCCGCGCCGATATGTCCGTAGGAAATAGCACCGTGATTTGCGCCCCAATTGTTCATTACGTCATAAGCCGTCTTGAACGCGCCCTTACCCGTGACGCGAGGCGTGAACCACGTGCAAGGCCAAGTATAGTCGGTGCGCTTCCAAAGCGTATCGGTGACCTCATCGGGCAATGCGACAGACCATCCCTCCGCAATCTGCACCACGGGTCCGAGTCCCTTAACAAGGTTGAGGCGGATCATGGTCATGGGCATCTCTGCCTTTGTGACAAAGCGAGAGGAATAACCGCCACCGCGGAAGTAACCGAGATCGGCATAGTTCCACGTACTGTTGGCAAGGATCTTCTTCTGATCCTCCTCGCTGACCTCATACCACGGCTTGATGCAAGCGTTGCCGTCCGCATCCTTCGCCTCTCCGTTGGCATCGAGGCAGCACGCGCCCGAGTTGATCAGGTGAATAAGACCGTCCGCCTCCTTTGCGTGTCCGTCGATCTCATATCCCGTCACACGCTGAATGGAATCGCCGCTCCAATAGGTACGCACGTCCGCAAACATCTGTGCGCGGTTGGTGAGCAGCTTCATAAAGAGCATACCGATGCCGTTGAGCACGTCGTTCTCGGTCGCGAGGATATACGGCTCACGCGCGCCGTTCCAATCGAAGGAGGTATTGAGCATAGACTCGGGGAAATCGCAGTTCGGATAGAAATCCGTCCACTGTCTCTGTCCCTGGAAGCCTGCGGCAATGGCGTTGTGACCGACCATCTCCTCCTCACAGCCCTCGGGGAGATTCGGATTTCCGTTCATAAGATCCTTGATGATGACCATCATCTTGACTACAAATTCCCAATCCGCATCCTTCTCCTCACGGGTACGCTGCAATGCCTCGGGGTTCTTGTCAAAGCCTTCAATACAATTCTGCTTCGTCCATGCAAGCGCCTTTTCGTATTCCTTTTGATCGTAGATGCCATTGGTCATGCGGCGAATGATCTCGACCTCGTCCACTGACTCTACACGCATGCCGAGGTAATCCTCGATAAAATTGGGATCGATGATGGATCCGCCAATGCCCATGCAGATCGAGCCGATCTGCAGATAAGAGCGACCGCGCATGGTTGCAACTGCGACCGCCGCACGACCGAAGCGCAGCAGCTTTTCCTTTACGTCTTCGGGAATATTGGTATCATCCGCATCCTGCACGTCTCTGCCGTAGATACCGAATGCGGGAAGTCCCTTTTGCGCGTGCGTTGCCAGGACCGAAGCAAGATATACCGCTCCCGGGCGCTCGGTGCCGTTAAAGCCCCAGACCGCCTTAATGGTATCCTTTTCCATATCCATCGTCTCCGCGCCGTAGCACCAGCAGGGGGTGACGGTGAGCGTGATGGCAACGCCCGCACGTCGGAACTGATCGGCGCAAGCCGCCGCTTCCGCAACGCGGCCGATGGTGGTATCCGCAATAACGACCTTAACGGGGGTACCGTCCGAATAACGAAGATTTTCCTCCAAAAGCTTTGCGGCATTTTTCGCCATGTTCATGGTCTGCTCCTCGAGTGACTCACGCACCTTCAGTGCTCCACGTCTGCCGTCAATGGTAGGGCGAATGCCGATTACGGGGTATTCTCCAATTAATCTTGACATCTTTTTTCTCCTTTTTCTTATTTTGGTATTGCTTTCATCTCTATTATAGTGTAAAATAAGGATAATTTCTTGTTGTCTTTTCCACAATTTCTATGACAATAGTAACGTTTTTTGAACGCAGGAGGCAAAAAATGAAATATTCGGAGCTGAACGAGAAAAAAACGCACGGAAGTGCATCCTTCCCAATTGAATTTTACCGTGTGGATCAGGGCCATCTCCAATACGTCATGCCCGCGCATTGGCACATTGAGTTCGAGATTATCCGCGTGATCCATGGAGGCTTTCGGCTATACCTGAACAAGCAACACTACGATATGGAGGCAGGAGATATCGCCTTTGTCAACTCGGGAGTCGTACACCACGGCGAGCCGCACGATTGCCTTTATGAGTGCGCGGTCTTCAAGCTTGATATGCTCCTGCAAAACGGAAGCGCCGTCAATCGATACGTCAAGCCGCTGATCACGGGAGGCTCTGCCGTCAAGGAATTTTTCCGTGCCGGCATCACACCTATGCTTGACCAAGCGGTCGATACCCTGTTCGATCTGTTGCGCGATCCCGCAGAGCACGGCGAATTAGGGGTCTATTCTGCGCTTTACGCACTCATGCATACCCTGTATCAAGTCAATGCGATCGAGCCCTCCGCGCACGGACACGCGCAGAAAAAGCAGCTCGAGCAGCTCACCCGCCTGCTTTCCCAAATTGAAGAGCACTACACCGAGCACATCGATCTGGGAGAGCTTGCGCGCTCGGCGGGAATCAACGAAAAATATCTATTCCGCTTTTTCAAGGCGTACACCTCCTACACACCCGTGGAATACATCAACCGCCTGCGTGTTGAAAAGGCGGCATACGACATTCGCCACCGCCACCTCTCGATTACCGAAGCCGCCTACGCCAACGGCTTTAACGACTCCGCTTACTTCTCCAAGATCTTCCGCCGCTTTGTAGGCATCTCTCCCCTGCAATACAAGCGCGAGCACGCAAAATAAGGCGAACCCCACGGACAGTGTCCGTGGGGTTCTTGTTTTTAGACGTTGCAATCAATTTGCTTCACTGCAATGCCAATAGTAGCCCGAATAGGTACTCTTGAGATAGGTTGCAGCGGTTGCCGCATTACTCAAGGACGCCGCGGGAAGCTCGGTTCCGGTCGTAACACCGACAGAGCTGTTGTATACCCAACCGTTCGGCTCATTCGAGAAGGTTACGGAAGTGAGCTTGGTACCGTAGAACGCCTTCTTGCCGATCAGGCTGACAGTTCCGGGAATATCGACCTCCTCCAGCTTGGAGCAGCCGTAGAACGCGTCATCCCCAATCGACGCAACACCCGAATTCAGGGTAAGGGTGGTCAGAGCGGTACAGCCGTAGAATGCTCTCGATGCGACGTTGGCACTGACCTCAGCCTCGACCAGCGACGTGCATCCCTCAAACGCGGACGTACCGATATGCTCGGGCATATGCGCGAGAATCGAAACCAAGCGCTTGTTCATATAGAACGCGTAATCGTTCAGACGGTAATTCAGAGTCTGGTTATTATTAGCACCTCTGTAGTTTTGAGGCAGGGTCACGTCGGTAGCGGTTCCCTTATACGCCAGCAGGTAGTGGACGTCCGCATCCGTATAGAAAATGAAGTTGCCCTGCGACACCAGATTGCTTGCCGCACTCTGATCATTGATGACCCACCTTGCGTGCTTGCTGAGCTCGCCGTTGTTGGTCGCATCTCCGACGTTAACGATGATCGGCGCGTAATCGCGGATCTCATAAAGCTTGAAGCAATCCTTGAAGGCGCTTGAACCAATGCTCGTTACCTTCTGATAAAGCGTAACGGAGGTGAGGTTATAGCAGGTCGCGAATGCCGAAGCGCCAATGGTGGTCAGCTCCGTGGGCATATCGATCTCCGCCAGCGTGTAACAATTATAGAACGCATTGTTGCCAATGGTCTTGACGCTATTGGGAAGAGTCATGCGCACCAGAGAGGTGCAACCGCGGAACGCGTCCTCGCCAATGGCGGTAAGATTCTCGGGGAGCGTAATATTGGTCAGCGTCCAGCAATTGTAGAATGCTCTGTAACCAATTACACCGCCCGTAACCGTAACGGAATTGAGTGCGTAGATCGGAGAGGTGTTGTCCCCATCAAAGATCGTGTCAAACGTCAAAGCTCCGGTTCCGTCCGCTCGGCTTCCAACGAAGGGGATAGTCAGTTCCTCCAACGCGTAGCACTCGTAGAATGCGTAAGTACCGATCTCGGTCACGCGCTCGGGAACCGTGAATCTTGTAAAGGAGGAGCAGCCGCGGAACGCACTGCCACCGATCTTGGTCACACCTTCGGGGAGGCTGTAGAGCACAAGATTGGTACATCCGTTGAACGCATCGCTGCCGATCTCGCGCACACCCGTAGGAATGGTGAGCGTCTCAAGCCCCGTACAGCCCTTAAAGGCGCTGGCACCAATCATGGTAGCGGTGGAGGGGAGCTTGATATCGGTCAGCTTGGCAAGGCTGTAGAAGGCATTCGTTCCAATGTCTCCACCCTTCACGGTTACCGACGTCAAGCCTGCGGGCAAGGAGCTGTTGTCTCCGTAGGAGCCGCCAAAGATCCATGCGAATCTGGTATTACCGCCCAGCGTCATATCGGCATACTGTCCAATGAAGGGGACCGTGATGCTCTCCATTGCATCACAGCCGGAGAACGCATGATCACCGATCTCGGTCACGCTATCGGGAACGGTCACATCCTCAAGCAATACACACTCGGAGAACGCGTACTGCCCGATCGTAGTCACAAGGCTCGGGATTTCGATCGACTCCAGCGCGGTACAATCCGCAAACGCGTAATTGCCAATGGAGGTTACGTTTGCGGGGATCGTGATCGTGGTCAAGCCTGTGCAATAACGGAACGCGCTCGCCCCGATCGTATCGACCGTCGCGGGAAGCGTGATAGAGGTCACGTTCTTGAAATTGTAAAACGTGGAGTCACCAACGGTCGTACCGCCCGTAATAACAATGGTCTTGAGAGATGCGGGAAGATCTTCATAATCGCCGTACGAACCGCCAAAGATCCATCCAAAGCGCAGATTTCCCGTTTCGTCTGCGTACTGACCAATGAAGGGCAAGGTAATGCTCTCAAGCGATACGCAACCGCTAAAGGCATGGTTGCCGATTTCGGTCACGGTGCTCGGAACGGTAATGCTTGTAACGGAGCACTCCGCAAACGCGTAAGATCCGATGGTAAGCACGCCGCTCGGGATCTCGATCTCGGACAGCATCGCGCACTTGCGGAACGCATAGTCGCCGATCGAGGTGACAGACGAGGGGATGGAGAAATCGAAAAGCTCCGTACAACCGTCAAACGCATAGTCACCGATCTCGGTCACAGACGAGAGGAAGGTAACGGTCGTCAGCTTGGAAAGCCCGTAAAAGGCATTGCTTCCAATCGTTTCCGCCTTGGTGATCACAACTGTGGTCAAGGATTCGGGAACGTCGTTGAAATCTCCGTACGTGCCTCCAAAGAGGTATGCCAGATCGGTCTCGCCCGAACCGTCTTCGTAACTGCCGACAAAGGGAGTAGACAGAGACATCAAGCTGTTACAGCCCGAAAGCATATATCCGCCCATTTCGGTCACGGTATCGGGGATCGTCAGAGTCAGAAAAACACAATTTTCGAACGCATACGCGCCGATCTTGGTAACCTCCGAGGGAATACTGATGGAGGACATACCGCTGCAATTCGCAAACGCGTATTCCCCGATCTCGGTAAGCGTCGAAGGAAGCGTCACACTCGAAAGAGCGGTGCATCCGTTGACAAAATGCTTCGGGAGCACGGTCACGCCGCCGGGGACGACGAGCTGACCGAGGGAGGTGCAACGGATAAACGCGCCCTCGCCGATCTCGGTCAAGGATGCGGGAAGCGTGATCGTTCTCAAATTGACACAATCGTCAAACGCATAATCTCCGATCTTCGTTACCGTAGAAGGGATCACAACGGTGCGCAAGCCCTCGCAATCCTGGAACGCGCGAGAGGGGATCTCGGTCGTGCCTGCGGGAATGACGATCTCGGTCAAGCCAAGGCTGACTGCGGTCTTGTAGTTTCCTTCCGCGACTGCCTCCAAAATTTGGAATGCGTTTTCACCGTCGGGGAAGGTATCCTCGTTAACACCTACGTCAACCAAAAGCTCATACGCCTCGACGTACTTTCCGTTTGCTACCAACGTACTCGCGCTGTTAATCGCATTGCTTTGGAGCGTCTGGATACGCGTGGCGCTATCCGAATAGCCGTTTGCGGCATTGAAGCAGTAGTACGCCGCCGAATAGTCGCCGACCTCCTGCATTGCAACGCCGACTCTAAAGTAGATCTTCTCCATTCGCTCGTCGTAATCCAAGCTGATATAGGCATCGTCTACGTAAGATACAAGATCCTGCGCTTCCTCGATCTCGTCTGCCTTTACAAGAGCGATCACGCGCTCTATCAGGTTATCGACAATCGCATCAGCCGCCTCGGGCATATCCTCGAGGGAATAGAGCTCCGCAAGCTCCGCGTAGGCTTCCTCGTAGCTTCCCTGCGAAAGCAGAGCAAGCGCATCGTCATAACGCTGCGGAACCCCAATGAGAGAATCGTACAGGGCAATGATGATCGCCAGAACGGGAAGGAACAGGACCGCCGCCGCAATGAGGATCTTCTTCCGCTTCTTGCGGTTTCGCTCCGCGCGAGCCGCTTGAAGCTCACGGTCACGCATCTCTGTAATGCGCTTTTTCATCCGTTGGATCAGTGCTGCACTGTCTCTGTAGCCGTTAAGCGACTCGAGCAGCTCGATCATTTCATTAAGCACGGTAGGATAACTCGATCCCAAATTTTTGTATGCTCTGATGTATTTGCTCTCCTTGCCTACGGTCTCCGCAGCACTGTAGCAAAATTCCTTGTTTTTCTTCGCATCAAGATAGTCGCCCATGGATGCGAAAGTATTGCCAAGCGTGCGAAGAGAATTTGGCACCTCCGTCAACTGCTCCTCAAAGCGGTCTGCCTCCTTGTAATCGCCTGCATCCCAAAGAGCTGCGTGCTTCTCACTCGCATTGACGGCTTCTCCAAGGCGCTTCATCGATGCTACCGCACCGTTGTACGCAGCACGCTTTGCCAGATCGTGACACTCGATCGCCTTTGCGCGCGCGTCGGCATAATCGCCGAGCTTTTCAAACGCCTTTGCCGCCGCAGTCAGATTTGCCGCGTTGTCGCGGTTATTTTTCATGATATCGAGCGCGGTATCGTAGTCTGCTTTTTTGGCAAGCTCCTTGCACTCCGCGATCAGACGGTCGGCATCCTTGTAGCCCACCACGTCATGGAACCACTCGATCGCCTCCTCGTAGTCCGCACGCGTTTTCGCACCGCGCATCGCATCCAAGCCGTACTGATATGCCAACGCCTTTGCCTTTTCGGCACATTCCTTGGCACGCTCCGCAGAATCACGGTAGCCCGCAATGGATTCAAATTTCTTTGCCGCATCCGCAAGCACGTCGGGGTTATCTCCGTGCGTGTTGATGTCTTCCATCGCCTCGTCGTAGATCTCCTCCTTGCGTGCATCCGCGTCTCTCTTTCGAATCGCGTTATTGTAGCCCGCGAGGGTCTCCTTAAGCGCATCATCCGCAAAACGGTACGCGCGCTTATAATGCGAGTTGCTCTCAAAGGTCTCCGAAAGCTTTGCCAGATCGTTCTGCTTGCGGACCTCGAGCTGTGCCATAAGCTTTCCTACGTACGCCATTGCGTTTTCGGGATCCAGATCCAATACCTTCTCGCATTGCTCGTCTGCTCCCTCAAAATCTCCGTCCTCAAGGAACATGAAAACGCGCTTGAGCAGAGGTGCCGCAGTCGGGTTTGCGGATGCCGCAGCCGCTTTGGGCTTCTCCTTGACGATCAGCTTCTTGATGCCGCGCACCAGATCGTTGACAAATCCAATCTTGGACATATCTAAGCCCTGCAGGTGTGCAAACTCCTCGGGCAGGTCGTACGCGTCCATATCGCGGTAGCACGGGAAGAGCGACTTGCTGTGATCCTTCTTCATCAGCTTGAGGAAGCGCGACCACTCGTTCTTGACCCAGACCGCCTGGAAATACTCCGCCTTGGTACCGATAGCAAGCATGACCTTAGCCGAGTTGAGCGCGGCAAAGATGATCGGCTCGTAGGCGGAACCAACCTTATCCTCCAAAGTAATCGCCGCATAGAAGACCTTAAAGCCCTCCTGCTTAAGCTGATAGTAGATCTCGTTTGCGATCACACTGTCCTGCGTGCGCTGTCCGTCCGCGCCCGTCTCCTTGTAGCAAATGAAGACGTCGTACGGCTCCTCCTTTTTGGAGATGGCTACAATGCCCTTCTGGATCTCGTCGATCGTCCGCGCATCCGCCTCATAAACGGGGCGCTGGATCACGTCCGCGTATTTGATCGCCTGCTTATAGTAATCGTCCGCGACGATGGATTCATAGGATGCGCGATGGCAGGTGGGAATACGCTTTCCGCTTGCGGGATCCTCTACGTATTCGATACCGAATTTACAAAGGATCACACCCCAATATGCCTCCGCCTCCTGATCGTTCTCCTCCAGGATCTTCTCGTACAGCTTCTCCGCCTTGTCAAACTCACACTTCTGACGAAGGAAGCTTGCGCGGTTGAAAAGCGCCTGTACGTTTTCATCGGTGACCTTTGGCAGAGTTTGCTTGTTCCCGCAGTATTCGCACTCAACGACACTGACACCCGCTTGCACGTCCAGGTCGCCACCGCAGGATTTACATCTGTAAATAGCCATGTCTGTATTTTTTCCCTTTCAAATTGTGGATATTAATAAGTCGACTTTTTGAACGCCTTGCAGATGCGATTGCGCTCGGAGAGCATATTGCCCAGCACACGGATCTTTTCCTTCGCATCCTCGACCTTGTTCGCCTCCACGGACTTGTTGAGCGAAACGATCGCGTCCGCGATCTTCTTTTCAATCTCCAAGGTATCGGGAGAGGATACGGGATCGCTGTATTTGAACTCCTCCGCAAGCTTTTCAAGCGGCTTTCTCAATTCGTCGCTCTTGCAAGCTTCCTGCACTGAAACGATATCGATACGGAACTCGGTGGTGTTGCGGATCTTGACCTCGGTATCGGTCTCGATGTCCGCGATCGCCTTCTTCGTTGCGTGTGCCGCGATCAAGCCGCCCAGAGATGCCGCAAGCCAGATCACACAGACCATGAGCGTGATCCAAACGGGAACCTCAACAAACGCGCCGACAACGCAAAATACCACGGAAGCGATGATCTGTACGACCATATAGGTCACACCGAAGCGAATGACGGGATAGGAATAGAACGCGCGTCTTGCTGTGGTCGCTTTCTTCATCATTCCAAAGGAGACGAAAAAGCTGACAAGGATCGAAAGCACGGTAAAGCCTGCCGCGATCCAGGTGGATGCGGGCTTTTCAAAGGGGATTACAAAATATGCAACCGCATAGACCGCAAGGATCAGAAGATAAATGAAAAAGTATGCCGCGGATTTTTTCTTGTGCTTGTTACGATCGGTAATCATCATTATTCTCCCTTCTTTTTGCCACAGTTAGAGCAGAAATTGCCGGAAATATTCTTTTCACCGCAGGAGCAATCCCAGGTCTTGGGGCTCTCGGGCTTCTTTGCGCCGCAGTTGGGGCAGAAGTTACCAACCACACCCTTGTTGCCGCACGCACAATCCCATGCCGTAACCTCGGGCTTCTTTGCACCGCAGTTGGGGCAGAAATTGGTGGAAATACCCATCTGTCCGCAGGAGCAGTTCCATGCGCCCGCGCCGACCGCGGAGCCGAGGTTCTTGCCTGCATCCATCGCATCCCTCGCAATGGGATCCATTGCTTCCTTTGCCATACCGACCATCGTGCCCATCGTTCCGAGCTGGAGTCCAAGGCTCGCAAGGTCACCCAGCATCGAGCCGCCGCCAACACCGACAGCGCCGCCCGTCACACCGTTCTGCATTGCCTGCATACCGACCTGACGAACCGTCTCCTGCTGATAGGTGTAGCCCTTCGCCTTCATCTCGTCCGCTTCCGCAAACGCCTTTGCACGGTATGCGTCAGCCTCTGCCTGCGCGCGAAGTCTCATGACCTCCGCATCGCCCTGTGCGTCGACCATCTTCAGCTGTGCCGCAGTCTGCGCCTCCAGGATCTTTCTTCCCTGCGCTGCCTCAGCCTCCGCACGGCGGATCTCCTCCTCGCGTACGCGGAGCGTCTTTTCCGCAAACTGCTGCTTGAGACGGCGGAAGTTGGGATCGTCGTCGGGCGTGAGGACCGAGGTAATGTAGAACTCGGGCATATTCAGACCGTAGTCATCAAGGATCTCGTTGATAATGTTGCGTAGCTTCTCGGAGAGCAGATCGATGTATCCGTCGATCTCCAGAATATTGATGTTGTTGTCCTTGATCGCGCGGGCAAGATTTGCCTTGACCTTGCTCATGATGAGCGATTTGAACTTGCCAACCATTGCCGCCGTGCCATAGGTGCCGCCAACAACGTCCTCCTGCGTCAGCTCGGAAACCGTGCCGACCAGCTTGAGGATGAGCTTGCGGGAATTGGAAACGCGCAGATTGAAGTTACCGCATGCGCCGATCTCGATGTGCATACCCGATGCGGGATCGAACATTCTGACCTTGCTGTCGGTTCCCCACTTAATGCCCATCTGGGTTGCCATATTGACAAAGTAGACCTCGGAATGGAACGCCGCATCGTCACCCGTGGGAAGCTTGTAGAGTCCCTCGAGAAGCGGAAGCTCCTGCGTTGCGAGCGTGTAGCGACCCGCACCGAACAGATCAAGCGCACGTCCGTCACGGAAGAACAAAGCCTCCTGAGACTCATGAACGATGAGCTGAGAGCCGAGATTGAAGTCCTCGATCGGGTGCTTCCATACAAAGGTATCGTTGCCGCCCTCATACTTGATCACGCTTGCGAGACCCTGATTTTTGATTGTTTCCTTCGCAATGCGCTCCTGAACCTTGATAACGGTATCGCAAAGAGGACAGGTGTACTCAAGCGCATCCTTGTCCGCAGTCAGCTTGCACGCGCAGGAGGGGCAGGTGAACGAAGCGAGGAGCGATTTGCTCTCGCGAGAATTGACCTTGGTGTGACATACGGGACACTCGGCAGCCTCACCCTTGCTCTGATCGTAGAGAATATTATTTCCGCACTGAGGGCAGTCGGTGAACGCCATTTTGTCGGTTTTAACATTGATGGTATAGCCGCAGCCGCAGGGGATTTTCTTTTTTGCAAAGAAGCCCTTGGATGCTTCGCTATAACGTCCGCAGCTCGGACACTCGATTACGAATTTAGCCATGATGTTTCTCCTATATTAATGTAATACCCTATTGTTTTAATCCTATGTATATATAAAGTATATACTCTATAAAAAATTGCCAAAATGAAAAAGTTGTTGTTACATTTCTTTACAAAACCCTAAAGTTTTTTTAAAAG
>JAFTJB010000090.1 GCA_017456625.1 Clostridia bacterium | reverse complement strand
TACTGATTGTCGATGCTGTCGAACTCAGCGGCAAGCTGCGTTGCAACGATCTTGATATCAAATGCGCCGAGATCCAGCTCCTGGTAGTCGTTGTCAGCAGTCTCCTGCATCTTCAGAGCGATGCCGAGGTATGCAACGTCGCCTGCATTGCCCTTTGCTGCAAGCTGACCGTAGGTGGTATCCTCAATCGTGTCAACGAAGTCTCTGACAGTACCAACCTTTGTCCATCCGGACAGATCCGCGCGGTCAGCGGGATAATCCGTTACGGTGGTGTTGACATAAACGTCGATAACGTCAGCCAGATCGGAAAGCGGAATGTTCGTGGAAACGAACTTTGCTTTCCACTTGAGTGCGAGAGTTCCCTCGTTCACAACACGGAGTACCTTTACGTCCGTGAAACCGGGCTCCCATTTGTCGTAGTCGAAGAGTGCCTTGGAAGTATCCTTGATGGAAGTCCAAGAGCCATCCTCCTCAAGCAGTTCAAGATCCATCTTGAGCGAACCGGACATAATCTTGTTGTTCTTGCTCGTGACGGTATCCGTGAACCACGCGAACGTCGTGCCCGTAAGCATAGCAATGCAAAGGATCATTGCCATAAGCGAGAGCATGAGCGTACGCTTTGTGCTTCTTTTTGTCATTTTAAAATGACCTCCTTTTTTTATTACCAACATTTGGGTAGCCAATCACCTTCCGCCAATGCTGGCTCAATACGGAACGGGATTTTGGTTTTAGGGGAATTTGCGATTTCGCCAAGATTTCGGCGATCAAAGGACACAAAATCTCTCTTGTATCCTTTGATCGCCGCCCATCCGTGGGATGGGCAGCTATCGTTTAAGCGTCTGCCTTGGGAGCTTCCTCCGTGGGCTTTGTCTCATTGGTTGCGACCTGTGCGGCAAGCTGAGCCTTCAGAGCCATGAGCTCCTGCATCTCGCGCTCCAGCTTTTCCTTCATAGCGGCAATATCATCCGCCTCGGGTGCAGTCTCTGCGGTTTTTTCCTCAACTGTGGGAGCTGCCTCTGCGGGCTTTTCCTCAACCGTGGGAGCTGCCTCTGCGTTTTTTTCCTCAACTGCGGGAGCTGCCTCTGCGGGCTTTTCCTCAACTGCGGGAGCCGCCTCTGTGGCCTTCTCCTCAACTGTGGGTGCAGCCTCTGCGGGCTTTTCCTCAACCGTGGGAGCCGCCTCTGCGGGCTTTTCCTCAACAGCAGGCGTCGGCGTGGCTGCGGCAGGTGCTTCCCCATTGGCAAGCTGTGCCTTGAGTGCGAGCAGCTCGAGCATCATCTTCTGGCTTTCCTCGCGCTCCTGCTCCAGCTTCTCTCTCTCCGCCTGCATTGCCTCCATCTGCTCCTTGCGGTAACGGCGGAACAAACGAATGACGTTGATACCCTGCGACAGGATCAGAAGCAGGAAGGGGATGAGGATACAAACGATGTATCCCGGGGTGGTCTGCAGGAACATGAAGAACGCACCGAGCTTGGGAATACTCGTAAGATACTTACCGACGATCACCGTTGCCAATGCTTCATCGTTCGTATCGGTCGTAGTACCGTAGGTAACGAACGCGATATCGCCCTCATCGTTTCGTGTGACCTCACGGATTTTATGCGTTACCGTCTCGCCATAGTTATGTGAGCTTTCCGACACAAAGGTGATGATATCCCCCGCCTTGAGGGTGGTAACATCCACCTCCTGGGAAATAACGATGTCACCTGCTGCGAAATCGGTCGCCTTCATCGAGTCGGTCTGGACAACGAAGAACTTAAATCCGAAAAGGCTACGGTCATTCTGGTCGAAGGTATTTACGGAAACGATCGTAAACACCATCATAAATACTGCGATCGCTACTACGATCCATACAAGAACCGTTTTAACAACTCCAAAAACTTTTTTTGCTGTCATGTTTGTACGTTTAACTCCTTAATAAAACAATCGTTCGGGGTTATTTTTGGTTTGCGTTGCATCCGCACACAGATCAAAGTACAAGGTACGGTCCTGTGTTTCATTTCCCGCTTCCTTGGGGAAATGGAAGGTTGCGGTCAAGATGCGCTTTTCGCCAATGGCAAGCTCATCGTCCGCCGCCTTGACACTTTCTCGTGTCAGGCCTGTCGCGGTCCCTTCATATAGAATCTTTTCTCCGTCGGCAATGGTGATCTGCAAAATGTCTGCAAGCTCACCCTCCGTATTGGCAAAATAGATTTTGTAGTATACGTCCCAGGTGCTCAAATTCTCCAAATAAAATTCCTTCACGACTGTCATACCCGGTTCAAATATGAATTCGTCCACCTCGATCACAGGAACTCCACCGTTAAGATCGAGCTTGACGTAGCCCGCCTCAAATATGTGGCTGTCAACCGAGATCATTGAATAGATCAAGGCAAAGGTCGTAATGCACAGGAGAATTGCTATCACGATAAAGAGAATGATTCCAACCGTCATTCTTCGGGAATGCTTCCTTGCTGCCATACGATCACCGCCTTTCTTTATGCGTAATAAGGGATTGCTGTTTTTTCATAATGTCATTTCTTTTTTCTCTTGGGGGGTTTAGGTGGCTTCTTCGGCTTATGGGTTTGCTTGAGGATGGAGGACAGGACTGCGGACGAGCCGATACTGAGCGTACCGAACAAAATCGCCCATCCATATCCACCGCCGCCCGTGCTCTTCTTGGGAGCAGGTACAGGTGCAGGTGCGGGAGGAGGCGGAGGCGGTGCCAAGTCGCGCATCATTCTCCGATGTGCTCTCTCCTCTTCCTTCTTCTTCTTCTTTCTTGCGAGCAGGAGAATGAGGAAGATCAGCGCAACGATCAGCGCGATCGCCGCTACCGCCGCGAGAGGCAGAAGCGCGCACCAAGGACAGATGCCAATACACCACGGCACGCAATCGTCCTTGCCACCTGTGAGATCGATCGTGATGGTAGGCTTCTCGGGAGGCGTTTCATCCTCTACGGGAGGCGTACCGTCCTCAACGGGAGGAGCCACGTAATCGGTATGTGCTACCCACCAGTCAAAATCCAAGGTCAGCGTCGCACGCTGGTATTCGTTTCCAACCGAAGTATCGAGATAGAACGAGATCTCATATTCGATCTCCTCGACGTCTCCGTCAAATTCCAACCGCAAAATCTGCGGCAAATTCTTTACCGTTCCGTCGTAAAGGGTCTCACCGCCCGCTACGACCGTAATTCCCATGACCTCAGAGAAGTTTGCACTTTCCGCCGCCACGTTGATACCAAAGCAAAGTGCCTTGACACCCTTGTCCTCAATGCCGATCACGATCTTCTTGGTCTCTCGGTCACCCGGGAACATATTTCCAAGCACGAAGCGAACGTCTCCATCCTCATTTTTATCCGAAATGAGCTCGTTCGGTCCGGAGGGGATCACACTGCCACCGATCGTCGAGGATCCGGTCGGATTCTCGCGGCCTGCCAATAAATACAGGCTGATCACCAGCAGAATTGCCATCACGATGGTCGAAACGGTTATGAGCGGCGCACGTGAGCGCTTTGGTGCATCGTAATAATGAGACAATGAACTGACCTCCCTTTCGTTAGAATTCGGGTAAATATCACAAGCCTTGGATATATATCCTTACATGGATAAATTATTATATCACTTTTTTTGAAAAAAATCAATACCCTTATGCAAAAAAACATGAATTATCCTATATAAATATAATCTTTATCCATTGGCGGGCAAAAGCAAACCGTTTTCTCGCAAAAAAAAGCGGGTCAAGCACCGCCAAAGAAGGTGTTTGACCCGCAAATTATTCAAAGAAAACTGTTTTTTATTCACTGCTTTTTGGGAAGCTCGTACATTTTTTGATTGTACCAACGGATGACACGCGTTCGTCTTGTCTTATAGAGAACAAGGTAATAGCGATCGCCCGCCGCAGCATAATTGAGATCCTCGCGAGCGACCCGTACCCTGCCGTAGCGCGAAAAATAGAGCGCGCACTCGTTGTGAACGGTCGAGCTAAAAAAATAGGCTCTCCAAAAGCTGTAATGGTATTCATTCTCGGCGTAGCCCTCGAGGGTATCCTCCGTTATGAAATAACGCCCCTTGCGGATCAGATACCGTTCATGAAGCAAGGAATAGGTTGTTATTCCGACGTGAACGATCGGTAAGAGAAGTGCAACGATGGCAATCAAGGCCAATACGCCGAGTCCGAAATCGATCAACGACAAAAGCATCTTCGGTGCAAACGCCGTAACAAAATAATAGATGCCCAACGCGCTGAATGCACCAAACATCGCAACCATCAAAGCGGCAATAAAAACGTACGTGATGGGTGGTACGCTTGCGGTAAAAAGCAGATCCTTTCGGATCCGTTCGGCATCCAGCACCGTTTTCGTTGCATGCTCATCCTTCATTCCCGTGCCTCCCTATCAAGCGCAGGTGCATCGATCCCCATTGCGTGTGCGAGTGCAGCGCAAAGGGTATCCAAGGAACGTTCGTTTTTCATAGCTGTCTCCTTTATTGATCGTAGCGGAGCTTACGCGCCATGTATTTTTCCGTATCCTCGCGGATCTGCTTGGAGATCTCCATGGACGTAGGCATCTTCGGCGCGTTGGTCACAAGCTCGGTAAACTGCCAAACGGTCTTCATGTCGTCCAACAGTCTTCTCTCGCTCATAACCTCCATCGTGTCATAGCGTGTGTGGATCATCGCCGTGCGCGTGGGCGCATAGCGAGCAAAGGATACCGCAGGCACGCCGTAATAAACAAAGGTGTTGGAATCGCTGGAGCGAATCGCATGACGGACACTCGCACAAACGCGATGACGTGCGGCAAAGCGCTTGAGGTATTCGGTCATTTCCTCGTTAACGCAGGAAAAGATGACGTACTCTCCCATGATCGAGCCGAGCATATCGAGGTTGATGTTGAGAACGGTCTTGGGAAGCTCATCGCGGTGCATCTCACAGTATGCCATCGAGCCGAGAAGTCCGCGCTCCTCGCTTCCGCACCAAAGGAGCCGTACGTTGCGGCGGCGTTTGATTCCCATCAGCCGCTCCGCGAGATACAAAAGCCCGACAGCCCCCGACATATTGTCGTAAACGCCCGTAGAAAGGATCGTGGAATCGTAGTGCGCCGAGATCACGACCGTCTCGTCGGTCTCTCCCTCAAAGTCAAGGATCAGATTGTGCGAGCTACCCTCACAGACCGTCTGCTCCACCGTGATCTCCGCCATTTTCGCACCGCGTCTGACAAGCTCGACCGCATCGCTGACGTGAATGTGTACGCCAAACAGCTCTTGCTCACGTGTAAAGCGCAGCTCCTTGCGGTCAATATCATGATCGTTGAAATAAAGATTTCCAACGTGTGTAATAAATCCAAGCGCGCCGTGCTCGGTGAGCATATCGTGAAGCTTGTACCCCACGGGATTGTCGCAAAGCACGATCTTACCCTTGCAATTTCTAAGGGAGACGGGATCGGTGCCCGTGAGGTAATAGAGCGGTGCCCTGACGGTTCCGACCGATGCACCGAAATATCCCTTGCACGGGATCTCTCTGCCGTCCACGGTCAAGCGCGCGACGTTCTCCGTATATTTCTTGATCGGAAAGGGCTCAAGTCTTGCCTCAAGACCCATTTTTGCACACACGTCCTGCAAATAACGCGCACAACGCAGCTCTTCCTCACTGCCGCTGATGTGAACGTATGCGTTCTCCTCTAATATTTTTCTGACAGTCCTGCAATTCATTTTTTCTGTCTCTCCTTGCTTTCAGTTCTTCAAGTATAACACAAAATCCGCAAAGATGCAATATCTCTGCGGATTTTGTAGGGATCAATTTTCTTTTTTCTTACGCTCGGGAATTAAGAAAATAAACACGAGCGAGCTGACGAGAAGCATCATGGGGTAAAAAAGATACGAAATAATATCGAACGCGGTCAATTTGACCCCCATTGTGCTTACCGCCGAAAGCGCCACAAGGATCTGCGCGCCGTACGGCAAAAATCCCTGAACGATGCAGGAGAAGGTATCGAGAATGGATGCGGTCTTGCGCGGAGAGATACCGTAATCCTTTGCCATTTCCGTTGCAATGGGATTGGACATAACGATGGCAACGGTGTTATTTGCGGTCGCGACATCCATCATACCGACAAGAAGTCCCACGCCGAGCTGACCGCTCTTTTTGCCTCGGAAAACACGGCGAATACCGTTCAGGAGTGCATCAAATCCACCGTTCTCGCGGATCAGTGCGCAAAGCGCGGCAACAAGGATCGCAACCATCGAGGTCTCAAACATCCCCGCGGCACCGCTTCCCATACCGGAAAGAAGTGCGGGAAAATCCACCGCTCCCGTGCAAAGCATGATCACGCTACCCGAAATGATACCGACAAGAAGCGTGATAAACACGTTGATGCCGATGATTCCGCAGATGAGAACAAGCAGATACGGAATGATCTGGATCAGATCGTAATCCTTCGTCACGGTCTCTCCAATATTCGCTCCGAACGAAAGCGCGAGGATCAGCCCCAACGTCACGATCGCCGCAGGCAGGACGATCGCAAAGTTCGTGCGGAACTTATCCTTCATCGCACAGCCCTGACCGTTGCAAGCGGCAATGGTAGTATCCGAAACAAAGGAGAGGTTGTCACCAAACATCGCGCCACCGACGACCGTACCCACACAAAGCGCAACGGAAAAGCCCGAGCCCTGCGCCAGCGCGACGGCAATGGGGGTGATGAGCGTAATGGTACCCACGGATGTGCCCATTGCGGTGGAAATAAAGCAGCTGACCAAAAAGAGCACGCAGACTGCGAGTCTCGGAGGTGTGATGGAAAGTACGAAATACGCAACGCTCTCCGCGCTGCCGCGTCCAACCACCCCGACAAAGATACCCGCGAGGAGGAAGATGATGAGCATGGTGATGATGTTTTTATCGCCAACTCCCTGCCCCATCAGCTCAAGCTTGCGATCAAACTTGACCCCTCGGTTTTGCAGACAAGCCACAAAAATCGCCGCCAGGAAGGCAACCACCACGGGCACATTGTAAAATCCCATCGGAATTTTCATTACGTACTCAAATACGATACCAAGTGTAAGATACAGGATGACAAATACGCCAATCGGCAAAAGCCCCCATACGTTTCCCTTTTTCATTATACAAACTCCGTTTCAAAGATAGTAGCATTATTATACCATACAAATGGAAGAATGTAAAGAGCGAAATTCGTCTTTCCTTGCCAAACAACGACAAAAACTCTATTTTCGATAGATTGACAAGCCATTTTGCGCGTGATATAATAGAAGTATAAAAGAATGTGGAGGTCATAAGCATGATCAAAACCGATCTCTGCGGTGAATGGGAGCTTTCCTTTACCCATCCCATCACCGAGCAAAAAATCGATACACGCATCGCCGTACCGTCCAATATCGAGCCCACCCTTGTCAACCTCGGTCTGCTCGACGACTATATGCCCTCGGACAATCCCTACGTGACACAGGCTTTTGAAGCGGTGGATGATTGGACCTACGTCAAGCGATTTGATGCCCCCGAAAAAAAGGAGGGCTATACCGAGCAGCTCGTTTTTGAAGGAATTGACACCGTGGCGGAAATTTACCTCAACGGCGAAAAACTTCTGGATTGTGAGAATATGCACGTCGCATACAAGGCGGACGTCACGGGCAAGCTTCTCCCTATCGGCAACGAGCTGAAGGTGGTCATCCGCAGCAGTGAGCTCTACGCACGACGTCATCTGCACGATATGCACTGCAACGGACGCGACGGCATGACCAACTACGATTCCTATAGCCATCTCCGCAAAGCACGGCATCAATGGGGCTGGGACAACGCACCGCGCCTCATCACCTCGGGCATCATCCGCTCGGTCTACGTCGAGCAGCTCCCACCCTGTCGCTTTGAGGAGGTCTACCTCTTTACAGAGAACGTCACAGACGAATACGTCTATCTCGGTGCAAGCTGGATCTACCAAACCCCAAAAAAGCTTTTTACCGATCACGCCCTCCGTCTCACCCTTCTTGACGGTGAACGGGTGATCCATGAGCAGTGCTTCCCCGCATTTTTTGTGCAAGGACTTTGCAGATACGTCCTGCCACGCAAAGACGTTGAGCTTTGGTGGCCCACGGGCTTCGGATCCCCCAGGCTCTATACCGTCAAGCTGGAAATGCTGGACAGAGGCGAGGTCGCGGCAAGCTTTGAGGCGCCCTTCGGTATCCGTACGATCCGCTTAGATTGGACGGAGGACATCGACCCCGAGACGGGCGGCGAATTTGTCTTTCTCGTCAACGGGATCCGCACCTACATCCGCGGCACCAACTGGAAGCCGCTCGACCCGCTGGCATCTCTTGCCGATGCAAAGCTGAAGGAAGGAAATGCACTTGAGGAGATCCGCGCGCTCAATTGCAACATG
>JAFTJB010000089.1 GCA_017456625.1 Clostridia bacterium | reverse complement strand
GCCGCCGCAGAGCAGGATTATGAAAAACAACTTATTTATGCGCAAAATGCCAAGAAAATGCCTGATGTGATCGCGGATGAGATCAACGAGCTTGCCGCGGAGCACCTTGGGGATATTCTCCTTGAGGATATGGGAGACGGCTATGCCGTAATCGAGGATTATGCCGAGCAGGTTGACGATCTGCTGGGGCGTCTTTGAAAGGGAGTGAGGATATGGATATGAATATGCAAAGCAACGGGATTCAGAAGGTTCCCAAAAGAATACTTACGTCGCTTCTCGCGTCGGTTTCGGCAGGTGTCGTGCCGCGCGCGGGCGCGCCGTATATTGCCATTGGTCGCGCGGATGAGATCAATGCCATGCTTTCCGATTTGGAAGCTGTCAACGAGGGCGGCGGATCGATGCGCTTTCTCATCGGTCGGTACGGAAGCGGAAAGAGCTTTTTGATGCAATTGATCCGCGGATACGCACTTGAGCGTGATTTTTTGACAGCCGATGCCGATCTTTCTCCCGAGCGCCGCTTGTACGGTACGGGTGGGAGCGGTGTCGCGACCTACCGTGAATTGATGAAAAATCTTGCTTCCAAGGCATCGCCCGACGGAGGCGCGTTGCCAAAGATCATTGCAAAATGGATCGCGGGCTTGCAGAGCGCCGTTGTAGCGGAGGGAATTTCTCCCGAGAGTCCCGCGTTTTCGGATGCGCTCGGTCGCGCGGCAATGAACGCCCTTCGAGACCTTGAATTTTTGGTTGGCGGATTTGATTTTTCGCGTGTCATCACGGCATATTATACTGCCTACACAACAGGTGATGACGACCGCAAGAGTGCTTGCCTGCGTTGGCTTCGCGGCGAGTTTTCCACCAAATCCGAGGCGCGCAGAGAGCTTGGCTTTCAGGTCTCAGTTATCATTGATGACGATAACTGGTACGATTTCTTAAAGCTTTGGGCATCCTTGGCGCGTATGATGGGATATCGCGGACTTGTGGTATTTATCGATGAATGTGTCAATCTCTATAAGATCGTTCACCGAGTCAGCCGTGAAAACAACTATGAAAAGATTCTTTCCATGTTCAACGACACGCTGCAGGGCAGAGCACCCGGGCTTGCGCTTGTTCTGGGCGGAACGCCGCAATTTTTGGAGGATACGCGGAGAGGACTCTTCAGCTATGAGGCACTGCGGAGCCGCCTTTGCGACAGCAGATTTGCATTGGAGGGCTTTAAAAATCTCATCGGTCCCGTTATCCGCCTGCGCCGTTTATCCGACGACGAGCTGTTTGCGCTGATCAGCCGCATCACAAAGCTTTACGCGCAAAACTACGGAGCGGCACCGAGCATTACGGACGAGCAGATGGCGGCATTTTTGCAATTGTGTCTGTCCCGCGCGGGTGCGGACAGCATGATCACGCCTCGAGAGATGCTGCGCGATTATATGACGGTGCTCAACATTCTCATGCAGAATCCGAATGTAACCTTTGAGGAGGTCGTTGGTTCCGCGGTCACGCTTCGACACGGCGAGGCGGGAGACGAGGATGCGCCACAGGAGACAGAGGAGCGCGAGAGAAAAACGGCGTATTCGGTCGAGGATATTGAGTTCTTAAAAGACACGCACGACCGCTTTTTAAAGTTTTTGCGTCGCTTTTTTCAAAAAGCGACTGCCCCTCCAAGGGCGCATAGCCCTTGGTCGCCGTCCGCAGACGGCGAAACCTTCTCATTCGTTTCAAGCGCCACGAAAGGGGTGAATTTTCGACGAAGTCGAAAAGAGGGGAAAACACACAAGTGGGGGTTTTCCCCTAATACCGATAAGGAGGATTGGATATGCCGCACTCGGAAATGATATTTGAGCGCTTTCCCGATTTTATCAGGGAATTTATCTATTCGCAGGGCTGGGAAACCTTGCGCGACGTGCAGGTCGCTGCCGCCGAAACACTCTTTGAGACCGATCATAATCTGCTCTTGACTACCTCAACCGCGAGCGGTAAGACCGAAGCGGCTTTCTTTCCCATTCTTGCGGATCTCTATGAAAATCCAACCGCAAGCGTCGGCGCACTCTATATTGCGCCTCTCAAAAGCCTCATCAACGATCAGTTCCTTCGTATCGATACGTTGCTCGAGGAGAGCGGCATCCCCGTGACTCATTGGCATGGGGACGTTGCCCAATCACATAAGAAAAAGCTCCTCGAAAAGCCGCGCGGAATTTTGCAGATCACGCCCGAGTCGCTTGAATCCATGCTCATCAATCGCTCCAACGATATCGTTCGTATCTTTGGCGACCTCCGATACGTTGTGATCGATGAGATCCATACCCTCACAGGCTCGGATCGCGGAAATCAGATCCTTTGTCAGCTTGCGCGGATCGGTCAAAAGATCGGTCATCATCCTCGTCGCATCGGACTTTCCGCAACCATCGGAGATCCCGCGAAGGCAGCCGCTTGGCTTTCCGCAGGGAGCGGACGAGAGACGGACGTGCCGCAGTTTGCGGAGGGGAAGATCCGCTGGAGACTTGGGATGGAGCACTTCTATATTCAGAATTCCAAGACCGATCAGGCAACCCCTCAAAGCGAGCAGAAGGATCCGCGCCCCGTTCCGTACGATGCGGGATATTCCTTTATTTATGATTGCGTACACGATAAAAAATCGCTCATCTTCTCCAATTCTCGCGAGGAGACCGAGTATATTTGCGCGACCATGAGACAGATCGCCAAGCTGCGCGGGGATAAGGACGTTTTTCTCATTCATCATGGCAATCTCTCCGCCTCGATCCGCGAGGAGGCAGAACTGAAGATGAAGGAGGAGGAAACGCTTGCCGTGACCTGCGCGACGGTGACAATGGAATTGGGTATCGACATCGGCAAATTGGAGCGCGTGCTTCAAAATCAGTCGCCAAACTCCGTCACGGGATTCCTTCAGCGACTCGGTCGCTCGGGAAGGCGCGGACAGCCTCCCGAAATGATGATGGTCTTTCGCGAGGAGGACCCACTACCGAATACACCTCTGCCACAGCTCATTCCATGGGAGCTTCTCAAGGCGATCGCGATCGTACAGCTCTATATTGAGGAGCGCTTCATCGAGCCTCCTGTAACAAGACAGCTTCCGTTTAGTCTGTTGTTCCATCAAACCTTGAGTATTCTCGCTTCCTCGGGCGAATTGACCGCGCGTCGGCTTGCCGAGCGCGTGCTTGCACTGCCACCCTTTGCGGGGGTAACCCGGGAGGATTACCGCACGCTCATCCTTGCCATGCTCAACAATGATTTTTTAGAGCTGACCGAGGAAAAGACCTTGATCGTAGGTCTTGCGGGTGAGCGATTGCTCCGCAGCTTTAAATTTTACGCGGTCTTTAAGGACAGCGAGGACTATACCGTGCGTTGCGGATCGGATGAGATCGGTACGATCACCACGCCGCCTCCCGTCGGTGACCGCTTTGCGCTTGCGGGACGTGTTTGGGAGGTCGAGGAGCTTGATATCGCGCATAAGCTCATCTACGTCAAAAGCGTGGAAGGGAAGATGGAGGTTTCCTGGCCCGGAGACTACGGCGAGGTCCACACCAAGATCGTGCGCCGCATGAAGCAGGTCCTGGAGGAGGATACAGTCTATCCCTACCTCAAGCCGAACGCGCAAAAGCGTTTGGACGTAGCGCGCCACGTAGCACGTAATACGGGAATGCTTCGGCATTCCTTGGTGCATCTTGGCGGATACTCTTGGTGCCTCTTTCCGTGGCTCGGCACGCGTTCCTTCCGCACGGTGCGCCGTGTGCTGAAAAAGCAAACGGGGCGCTTCCGCATTTCGGGAGTGGAATATGAGGGATGTTATTATATCACCTTCAAGATGTCGGCGGGGAACGATTACGAGCTTGCGCAGGCGCTTGCCGCAGAGGGTAAAGCGGGAATTGATTGCGAGCTGTTGGTCGGAAACACCGAGATCCCCGTGTTTGAAAAGTACGACGACTACGTTCCTTTGGAGCTTTTGCAAAAGGCATATGCCACGGATAAGCTTGAAAAAGAGGATACCGAAGCACGGCTTTTGGAGCTACTTGACGAATATTGATTTATGTTTTGACTCAAAATAACAAAAAATAAAAGAAAGAAGAGGAAAAAGCAATGAAAAAGTATGTATGTAACGTATGCGGCTGGGAATACGACGAGGCAAAGGGCTATCCCGAGGGCGGTATCGCTCCCGGTACGAAGTTTGAAGACCTTCCCGATGATTTCGCGTGTCCCCTTTGCGGAGTTGGCAAGGAACACTTTGAGGAAGCGTAAGAAAAACCAAAACACCCCACGGTCACATTGACCGTGGGGCAGAGAAGGAGTATTTTATGGAGCTTGTATTGTTAACCGCTCTCGGTGTTGGCGGCGCGACCGTCATCGGCGCGTTGATCGGTTTTGCGTTTAAAAAAATATCACACACCTTTTCGGATATCGTACTTTCCTTTGCTGCAGGTGTTATGCTCGCGGCGGCGGTGCTGGGGCTGATCCTTCCGTCGCTCGATTATGGCGGAAAGTACGGACTTTTGATCACGATCGCGGGGATCTTTGCGGGGGCTGTATGCCTCAATTTGATCG
>JAFTJB010000009.1 GCA_017456625.1 Clostridia bacterium | reverse complement strand
TCTTGACCGAATATATGGATAAGGTGCAATCGATCATTGAAAACGAGTTAGATATGAGCATTGCTAAGCCCCAAGCACGTAAAAAATTGCAGGGCTGGATAGACAATGACAAATTTGGATGGGCTGGAGATTATGTGTATGGCATTGATGCCGATTATCGTCTTGTAAAGTCCTCGAAAGTCAGTTCGTTCCTCAATGGTGATGGCGAAGCTAATATCATTAGAGCCAACGGCTTGGATCATTTTGAGAAGTCTAAGGAATACAAAGGCAAACTAAAAATGACAAGCAACGAGGATCACAAGGATAACGCTCAATTTGATATATTGATTGCAAATCCACCGTATTCTGTAAATGCTTTTAAGGCAACTGTCAAATATGGTGATGAGTCTTTTGAGTTATTTAATAGATTTTCAGATAAAAGTGCAGAAATCGAATGTCTTTTTATTGAGCGTATGAAACAGTTGGTTAAAGTAGGTGGATATGCCGCTATTATTTTGCCAATTACAGTTCTTAGTAATTCCGGAATATATATTGCAACAAGAGAACTGTTACTTAAATATTTTAGAATAATAGCAATAACTGAATTTGGAACAAAAACATTTATGGCTACAAACTCTAATACTGTAACATTGTTTTTGGAGAGAAGATCGAATTCGGATCATAAGCATATTATCAACGCTGTAAATACTTTCTTTGATAAACCCAAGGAAGTTACCGTTTTGGGAATTGAAAAGGCATTTTCAAAATATGTTGCGAATGTTTACGAAGATATATCTATTGATGATTATATTTCTTTTGTCAACAGAAAGCCCAATGAAGCTATGCAGGAGCAAGAACTATTTAAGGACTATAAGAAATGGTTTGAGTCTCAGAGTTTCTTGAAGAAGCTTAAAGAGGGCAAAGCGTTCAAACAAAAAACAACAACCGAGCAAGAAGAATTTATCCAAAACTTGTTCTATGAGAAAGTCTTTGAATTTGAAAAAGACAGGATTTTGTATTTCCTTCTTGCGTATGATCAAAATCCTGTAATTACCAAAGCAAGTAATAAAAAATTAGAAAAGAAAATACTTGGTTATGAATTTTCCAACAGAAGAGGGCACGAAGGCATAAAAATGTTAAAGACGGGAACAAAACTGTTCGATTCAAACAATCAGTACAGTCCCGATAAACTTAACTATTATGTATACAATGCGTTTTTGAAAAATAATGGTGCTGTGTCTCAAAGCTTGAATGGAATAGTAAACGTTTCATCTTTGAATGATTTAATTAACTATAAAGCTGTATCATTAGAGAAAACGATAAATATCAATGCAACCAAGAAAATAACATTTTTAAGCAAATACAAGTCTTTCCCCTTAGATACTATAGCAAAATTCCAAGATGGTTTGTGGAAAGGCGAAAAGGGCGAAATGCTTTTGACCAAAGTGCTCCGAAATACCAACTTTAAGCTGAATACTGGCAAGATCGATTTTGAGGATATTGAGGAAATAGATATAGAAACCAGTAAACTTTCAAGTAGGTTATTAGCTTATGGGGATATCTTGTTGGAAAAATCGGGCGGTAGCCCTACGCAACCAGTAGGACGAGTAAGGCTGTTTGATTATAGCGGAGATGAACAGTATTCTTTCTCTAATTTCTGTTCACGCATTCGAGTATTCAATAAAGAGTATGATCCTGCTTATTTGTGGGTAATGCTAAACGAATTTTATATGTTGGGCGGAACAATATCCTTACAACACGGAGTACGGTTGTTGAATTTGAAAATGCCTGAGTATAAAAAAGTGAGAATACCAAAGCCCCCTATTGAAGTACAGCAAGAACTTGCAAGCGAGGTATTGCGGATTTATGAAACTGTCAATTCAAATCCTTCTGAACTTGCAAGAGATGTCATTAACAAATATTTGCTTTGATTTTCAATAGCAAGTAAAGAAGAACGCGGGACAAGTGTGCTGGTGTGATTTTGGTGCAAATTTGGTGCAACACTTTATGCAACGATACTCACGTTATTCACGATATCGCACGAAAACACACGATAAATCTACGATATCACACGTATTTCCACGATATTCACGATATCAAACAGTGTTCTTAAAACTCCAAGAAATAATTTCGACCGAAGGTCGAAATCTGCAAAAATGCTCCGCATCTGCGGGGCATTTTTGTTATCTCTTGGATGAACTGGGGTGCAATGAATTGCCCGTGGGGCATGAATTGGCTTACGCCATGAATTGCACCTTTGGTGCATGAATTGCCTACGGCATTAAAGCAGCAGGGCAATTCAATTCATGAAATCGCAGATTTCAAATCATGAAGCCGTAGGCTTCAATTCATGACGGCTTGCCCGTCAATTTATCTTCAAAGAATACAAAGCAAAAATGGCTGAATCTATCGAGCACGATTTTCTTTCATCAAAAAGGGCGGTTCAATTTGTAAAAACTCTGCCGTCTTATTTACTTTTCACCGCTTTTATGGTATAATACAACTAATAGATAAACTTGAATTTGTTGGAGGTGGACTGATATGAAACAAAAGTGGAAAGATTTTTTTGCGTATTTGCCGTTTGTTCTCATTCCCGTATTGACCGTTTGCTTTTCTGTGCTGCTTCGATTGGCGCAGGGAGAGAAGTCCGAGGAGATCATTTTTGGTATTATGCTGGGTTTGGTTTTGGATCTGCTTTACGGCATCGCACTTTTGATCCGGGACAAGATAAGATCCGGGCGCGAAAAGGATTGAGGCTACGAACTGATCTGAAAGCCCACGTGCGTGAAAAAGCTTTGCTGCAAGCAAGGCTTTTTTTGCAATACGTGTCGCGTTTTGATCTCTTGACGGTTGATTTCTCCCCAACTCAACCGTTGGTGTGTAGACTTTTACAGGATGATGCGCTATACTTGCATCAGGAAAGGAGGTGTGAAGTATGGACCAGATCAAGATTGGAAAATTTATTGCCGAGTGCAGAAAGCAGAATAATTTAACGCAAATGCAGTTGGCGGAAAGGCTGAACATCACAGACAGGGCGGTCTCGAAATGGGAGACGGGGAAAGCGATGCCCGATTCCTCGCTCATGCTTGCTCTTTGTGAAATCCTTGGCATCAGTGTAAACGAATTATTAAGTGGGGAGAAGATCTGTATGGAAAACAACAATCAAAAAAACGAACAGCTTTTGCTTGAAATGGCAAAGGAATTAGAAAAGAAAAACAAAACTATTTGGAATGCAATGTGGACGATTATGGCAGTGAGTATCATTGGATTGATTGGAGGTCTTGCGATCATCGCGTTTTTTATGACCGAGGGACCTTGGATGATCGTTGCAATACTTACGCTCTGCGTGGTCTTCCTGATACCGTGTTTCTACGCATTAAAGCTCGAGGTCAGCGTAGGTGCTTATAAGTGCAAAAACTGCGGTTACGAGATCGTGCCTACCTATAAGCAGGCACTTAACGCGTTGCATAGAGGAACGACTCGGTACTTGAAGTGTCCTAAATGCAATAAACGCACTTGGTGCAAGAAAGTAATAAAGAAATAACAAAAACCGTTGCACGTATGTGCAACGGTTTTTTAGTTTACAGCACCAGCAGGGAGAGCACGGTCAGAACCACGACAAAGCCGACGTTGTAAAGCGTGAATTGAAAGAGATAATGTCCTGCGCGACCGGGATTGTGCGCGGTGTATTCGCGGAAGGTGATCAGGCTCGCGAGAGAGGCGATGAGCGTACCCGTTCCGCCAATGTTGACACCGATGAGCAGGGCGGGATAGTCCATCGTGAACTGCGAGAGCAGGATCGCGGAGGGGACGTTGCTGATGACCTGGCAGGAAAGGATGCTGAAGAGGAGCGTGTTCTTTTCGAGCAATGCCGAGAAGAGCTGGCTGACAGCGGGGATGCGCGCCATATTTCCCGCGAAAATGAAGAAGCAGAAGAAGGTGAGGAGCAGTCCGTAATCGACCTGCTTAAGTGCCTGCTTATCGAGGAAGAAAAGCGCGATGGGAATGACGATCAGCCCGATCCAATAAGGAATGAAACGGAATACCACGATGATCGCGAGCGCGAACAGCATAAGGTAGATCGCGGTACGCTTGAAGGGGAGCTTGTGGGGGCACGCCTCGGCAATGGAGAGGCGGTCGCGCGGCAGGAAGAGACAGCAGATCGTAATGAGCGCGATGGAAGCGAGGAAAGGGAGGAGCATAATGCCCATGAATTCGCCCGTAGGAATGTTGTATTTGCTGTACAGGTAGAGATTTTGGGGATTTCCAAAGGGCGTGAGCATACCGCCGAGGTTGGCGGCGATGTTCTGCATGATAAAGACGAACGCCATATATTTTTCCTTGCCCGTGGAGGTCAGAACAAAAAATCCGAGGGGGAGGAAGGTGAGCAGCGCCATGTCGTTGCTGATGAGCATGGAGCCGAGAAAGGTGATGTAAACAAGGGCAAGGACCGAGACGCGGAGGTTGCCCGTGCAATCCACGATCTTACGTGCGAGAATGGTGAAGAATTTGATGTTTTTGAGTGCGCAGACGACTGCGAGCGTGCAGAAGAGGCAGGTCAGCGTCTTCCAATCAAAATAGGATGCGTATTGCGCATCGGGTGGGACGATGCAGGAGGTCGCAACAGCGAGCACGATGGCAACGCACAAAACGACGTTTTTGCGAATGAACGCGAGCAATGCTTCCGCGAGGCGGTGATGTCCCGTGTGGCGGCGTATCTGCTTTTGATAGATCACGACTTTCTCCTCCTTTTCAAAAAATCACGCAACGATCGATATTATACTCCAAAAATTGCCTGATGTCAAGCACTTATTCAAAAAAATACATGATAAAAACGCCCGCATTATGCGAGCGTTTTTTGTGTTTTTTTATTCTTATTCGCGAAGAAGCGTGGGAAAATCTGCGGTGATGTCGTCGATGGTGCTGCGGAGGAGCTTGAACTCAAGATCGGTGGTCTTCGCTGAGCCCTTGGTCAGCTTTCCGACCTCCATCATGAATACGCCCTGATAGTTGATATCCACGAGTGCCTGGCAGAAGTCCTTCCAATCCAAGGTTCCCATGGTGGGGAAGAGGTGCAGATCGAGCGCCTTGCGGTTATCGTGGATGTGCAGACACTTGAGATCGTCGCCCGCCATGCGTACCGCCTCTCCCGAGGAGATGTTAAAGACGTTTGCGTGACCCGTATCAAGGCAGAACTTGAAGTTCTCGTCGTTGATCTCGCGAATGAAGCGCAGGGTCTCTGCGGGGGGCGAGATCTTGAGGTTCTTCATGGGCATATTCTCATAGCAGATGACCACGCCCGCCTCCTTTGCGGTTGGGAGCAGCGCGCGGAAGAAATCCAGGTTCATCTGCCAGAAGGTATCGGGGTAGGGATCGCACTGCGCGCCGAAGGGCATGATAGGATGAATGACCCAATATTTTACGCCCATTTTACCCGTCAGACGGATGCTGCGCTTCATGGTCTCAAGGCGCTCTGCGCGGTTTTCAACGGTCTCGTCACGGGGAGGATATCTCCAAGGACCGTGGACTTGGAATATTTTCACGCCCGCCTCGTCGGCAAGTCTCTTGTCCTCCATAATCTGCGCTTCAAATTTCTCCTCGGTCATACCCTCGGGAAGATCCATAATGACATAGTTGCCGTAGTCAAAGCCGTATTCCTTCATTTTCTTAAAACGGTCCTTGCCAAAGCAATTAAAATTATCAACTGTAACGCCAAGCTTCATTTTTATTCTCTCTTTCGTTTAAAATCTCAATACTTTTTGCCCGAGAAGCTCCTCGAGACTCACACAGATGCTCTGAATGAGGAGATCGTAGGCGCGGTTGGGGAGGTGGTAGGGAGGACCGAGCTCGAGTGAGAACACGCCGTCAAAGCCGATCTCGTCGAGCGCCTTGCAGAATTCCTTCCAGTCTGTATCGCCGTAGAAGGGAGGATTGTGGTGGTCGCCCGAGAGGTCGTTGTCGTGGACGTGCAGACACTTGAGATCATCGCCCGCCAAACGTACCGCATCAGCGGGGGACCAACCGCGCAGGATCGCGTGACCCGTGTCAAGGCAGAACTTGAAGTTGTCGTCGTTGATCTTGCGCACCATCTCAAGTGTCTTGTCGGGTGGAGAGATGGAGAGGTACTTCATAGGCATATTCTCAAGGCAGATGATGACATTGTTTTCCTTCGCGGTGGGCAGGAGCGCGCGCCAAAATTCCTCGTTGAGTCTCCAGAATTCCTCCGTGTCGGGCTCTGCGTGCGCACCGAAGGGCATGATGGGATGGATGACCCAATATTTACAGCCGATCATACCCGTGAGGCGAATGCTGCGCTGCATATCCGACATGCGCTCTGCACGGTGCTCGGGCGTATCGTCGCGGGGCGGGTAGATCCAAGGGCCGTGTACCTGCCAGATCACGATGCCCGCTTCATCGGCAAGCTGCTTTTCGCGCAGGATCATCTGTCTGTATTCCTCCTCGGTCTTGCCGTCGAGCGCGCCGCTGATGGCGTAATCAACGTAGTCAAAGCCGTAGAGCTTGAGCTTTTTATAGTGTTCATCTCCCGCGCGGCGGCGGAAAAGGCTTGCGGAACCGAGCTTCATAGTGCGTGCCTCCTTGGTTGGGTAATGTGAATTGAACAGATGTCAAAATCTACTTCATTGTCATCAGTATAGCACGGAAAATGGAGAAAGTCAACAAATTTACTCTTTTTTTATTGACAAATTTTTATGTTTGTGATATGATAATACTGTGACAACCGCCATGCAAATCTGACAGCCTGGCAATTTTAACGTCACGGAAAGGATGCACGTTATGAAAAAAACAAAATGGATTACTTTTCTTTCCTTAATCCTTTGTACTGCGATGCTTTTTGCTTCCTGCGGAGACGGAGAGAACGCATTTGCGGACGTGTACGACATGGAGAAGTTCGTTTACGAGAGTGAAATCGTGGCGTATACCAAGGCGGACGCGCTTGCAACCTACACGGGCTGGGATGCTGAATTCGTGGCAGATGACATCCTCGCCTTCACGAAGGGCGACAGCACCGTGATCTACAATGTTGAGACCGCGACACAGGTCCTGCAAATTGCCGAGACCGCTACCCTGGCGATCGACGATATCGACGGCTATTCTTATGATAACGTTCCCGCAGTATTCTGGGTCGTGACCGAGGAGCTGGTCGAGGAGAAATACGTCTACAAGACCGTTCTTTACAATGCGAAGGGCGAGGTCATTGCGACCGCGGCTTACGATACTACGCCCACGTTTGACGCAGACCTGATCTACTTTGACAACGTATGCTACCGCGTTGCGGACAACGGTACGATCGCAAAGGCGTTTGATTACGCTTCTGTCACCAATATCCCCAACGTTGACTGCTACAACGAGGACTACTACTATGACACCGATTCTGCGAACAATCGCGTCGTCATTTATGATAAGAATCTCAAGCTCGTCAACGTATATGAGGCTCCCAATTATTCCGACGTGACCTTCGTGATCCTCTCGGACGGTAACGTGCTGGTTCAGTACGTCGTTGCACAGCCCGAGGATTCGCCCGACTATACCTTTATTGATACCAACAACGAAAAGAGGCTGCTTGTCTCTTTGATCTACAACGTTGAGGACAACGAGACCGAGACGCTCGAGCTTACCTATGCCGTTTTGGATGGCGATGCGCTGAACCTCAGAAGAACTCCCGGCGAGGAGAACGAGTACAATGAGGATATTGAGAATATCGTCATGGCATACGAAATCGAAAACGAAAGAATCAATACCTCCGAGATGGCTGCAAAGATCTACTCCATCGATGAGGACGGACAGATCGAGGCTACGCTGAACGTATTCGGCAAGGCTGCAGGCTACGATCTCCCCTACGCGGTTGCTCCCAACCGTTACGTTGTTAAGAATGCGCTTGATCATTACACGATGTATGACAAGGACGGCGTTGAGATCGGTGACGTTACCGGTGCGGATAACTTCTACGAGAATTACATCGTTGCAGACGGCAAGCTCTACGATTACGATCTCAAGAAGATCTATGACTACGAGAGAGAAGAGATGACCGTTCTCCGTTACTACGAATCCTGCGTGCTTCTTACGAAGGACGGCGAGACCTATCTCTTTGCGAACGGTGCGGCAAGCAAGTTGATCGCAAAGCCCGCAGAGGGTGAGCCCCAGACCAAGACCGTAATACCGATGGATAAATACTTCATCATAGTTGACGCGACCAATCCGCTCGCGATCACCTATACCTACTACAACGAGACGGGTGCAAGCTTTGCGACCTCCGGTCAGCTGCTTGACAACACCGTTACCACGGGTGAGAATTGCCTCATCGTTTCGGGCTATAACACCGAGGGCGAAAAGGTCTACTACTGCTTCAGCTGATTCTATTGAACATATAACCATATAAGAACCCGCCCCACGGTATTGCCGTGGGGCGGGCTGTTTTTGCGGATGCTTCTTTTCAGTGGATTTCCGCTCCGTTCAGCACAGCGCGGGTGAGTCGGTCGCCTTGGTAGATCAGCTTGAGCGAGAAGAAGGGGACGTTCTCATCGAGCAGACGCAAAAAGATGCGGTCGCCCTCCCAAAGTGGCAGGTCAAGAAGCTGCTTTTTGTCGATCCATTCGAGGTTGCCCTCGTCGCACTCACGCAAGTCACCCGTCCAATCCGAGCAGGTGAACAGGTGCATATACTCGCAGGGGTCGCGGTCGGAGACGAAGGTGACGATGCCGCGGTATTGAAATTGTGTGACCGTGAGTCCCGTTTCCTCCAAAACCTCGCGGAGCATGCAATCCTCGGGGCTCTCGCCGTCCTCAAAATGTCCGCCAACACCGATCCTCTTGTCGTGGTTGACGTCATTCTTCTTTTTGACTCTGTGGAGCATCAGATATTTGCCGTCCCGCTCGGGATAGCAGAGCGTTGTCATTTTCATGGTATCTACCTCGCTTTGCGTTTGCTATATTGTACAATAATTGCAAGCAATTGTCAATTCCTTGCCGCAAAAAGGCACCGAGATCAACCGATCTCGGTGCTTTTGGTTTTAGTCCATGTTTGCGGTTACCACAACGTCGGAGCCCGTGCCGAGGATGTTCTCGACAACGACGTCACCGATCTTGGCGGGAAGCTTGACTACAGCCTTGTTGATCTCCTTCATGCAGTCAAACATCAATTCCTTCGGAACGGTGCGGTTGGTCTTGACGGGAACGACCTCACCGTTTTCCGTGCGTGCGGTGGAGGTGATGGTACGCATGGGGTGCGTGCACTCGTCGATCGCGTACTGCTTGCCGCGGGGGCAGGTGTTGCCCGTAACGGTCATTACCTTTCCGTCCTCAAGCTCAACGTGGAGCTGACAGCCCATGGGGCATACGATACAGGTCATATCTCTGGTCGTCATATTACTGTACCTCCAATTCAAAGTTGAGTTCCTTAGCACCCTCAAACGCCTCGGGCTTGAGCGTGATGCTCTCCATCTCGCCGGGAGCGACCTTTGCCTTCTTTTTGGAGAAGACGATCTTGTCGCCGTCCTTGACCTTGATGGTCACCTTGCGGTAGACGTCTGCGACACGGAAGAATACGGTCACGTTCTTCTTCTGGGTGATGCGCTGGGGAACGGTGTAGCGGATCTTGCCGTCGGTGTGGAGAGCTACGTCGACGCTGTCGAATTCCTCTGCGTTGATGTAAGCCGCCGCGCTCTTACCTGCGATCTCCGCTTCCTCGGAAACGAAGTCGACGAGGTCGTGAACGTGCAATACGTTGCCGCAAGCAAAGATACCGGGGATCTCGGTCTGGCGATCCTGGTCAACGACAGCGCCGCCCGTAATTCTGTCAAGTGGAACGGTCGCGGTCTTGGAGAGCTCGTTCTCGGGGAGCAGACCGACGGAGAGAAGCAGGGTGTCGCAAGGGATGAACTCGCGTGTTTCCGCAATGGGGCGGCGGTTCTCATCGACCTTTGCAATGGTAACGCCCTCAACGCGCTCGCGTCCGTGAACCTCGACGACGGTGTGGCTGAGGCGAAGCGGAATACCGAAGTCGTTGAGACACTGCTCGATGTTTCTTGCGAGACCGCCGGAGTAGGGCATCAGCTCGCAGACTGCGTGGACCTTTGCGCCCTCGAGGGTCATACGGCGAGCCATGATCAGTCCGATGTCACCCGAACCGAGGATGACGACGTTCTTACCGGGCATATAGCCCTTGAGGTTGACGTACTTCTGCGCGGTGCCTGCGCTGTAAATACCTGCGGGACGGGTACCTGCAATGTTGAGTGCACCCTTTGCGCGCTCGCGGCATCCCATTGCGAGAATAACTGCCTTTGCCTGAATTTGGAAGATGCCCTCCTCAACGTTGGTCGCGGTAATGACCTTGTCGGGAGTGATATCAAGCACCATGGTGTTGAGCATGAAGGGAATATTCTTCTCATGTACGAGCTTTTCGTACTTCCATGCGTACTCGGGACCGGTCAGCTCCTCACCGAAGCGATGGAGACCGAAGCCGTTGTGAATGCACTGCTGAAGAATACCGCCGAGGTGCGCGTCACGCTCGAGGATGAGGAGATTGGTAATGCCGCTGTCAAAAGCTGCAACTGCGGCGCTCATGCCTGCGGGGCCGCCGCCGATGATGACGAGATCGATCTGTTTCATCTTACTTTACCTCCTTGGTCTTTCCGATATTGACATAGGAATTGCCGCCGAACTTGGTCACAGCCTCGTAGGGGACGTTCATTTCCTGTGCCAAGAGCTCTACGATGTAGGGAGAGCAGAAGCCACCCTGGCAACGACCCATCTGTGAGCGGGTACGTCTCTTGACACCGTCAAGATCGCGGGGCTTCGGATTGGTACGGATCGCCGCGAGGATCTCGCCCTCGCTGACCGTCTCGCAGCGGCAGATGATACGGCCGTAGGAGGGATCCTTTTTAATGATCTCGTTCTTCTCCTCCATGCTTGCCTCGCGGAATGCGTGAGCGGCGGGACGAATGGGATTGAAGGAGGGATCCTTCTCGAGCGTCATGCCGGCACCTGCAAGCAGGTCGGTAACGTACTCTGCGATCGCGGGAGCGGAGGAGAGTCCGGGAGACTCGATGCCTGCTACGTTGACAAAGCGATCGGTGGGCATATTGATGATGAAGTCACCCGTGCTTCCGCATGCGCGAAGTCCACAGAAGGAGGTGATGGTCTTGTTGAACATGACACCGTCCACGTTCTCGATCGCTTCCTTCATGACGCGTCCGAGACCCTCTGCGGTGGTGGACTTGTCCTCCTTGTCCTCCATATCTACCGACGTGGGACCCGTGAGGAGGTTGCCGTCGACGGTGGGGGAGACGAGGATACCCTTACCCATCTTGCTGGGGGTACGGAAGATGGTGTGGCGAACGAGGTTGCCGCACTCCTTGTCGAGCAGGACGTACTCGCCGCGGCGGGGATGAACGGTAAAGCTGTCGTCACCGATCATACGCGCGATCGCGTCGGAGTAGATGCCTGCGGCATTGATGATGTATTTTGCGGTCACGGTCTCGCCGTTTGCCGCGGTGATGACGTAATTGCCGTTCTCGTCCTTGATGTCAGCGACCTCAAAGTCGAGCATAAGAGCGGCGCCGTTGTCCATTGCGTTACCGATGGAGGCGATGGTCAATTCATAGGGGCAAACGATGCTACCCGTGGGAGCCCAGAGCGCGCAGGTCGCGTTCTTGGAGACGTTGGGCTCAATCTTGTGGAGCTCCTCGTAGTCAACCACCTTGAGGTTTTTGACACCGTTGGCAACACCGCGGGTGTAGAGCGCCTCAACGGTTGCACGGTCATCATCGTTAAATCCGATGACGAGAGAGCCGTTGTTCTGATACTTGACACCGAGCTCGCGGCAGACCTCTGCCATCATTTCCGAGCCCTTTACGTTGAGCTTGGCTTTGAGACTGCCTTCCTTCGCGTCAAATCCCGCGTGGACAATGGCAGAGTTGGCGCAGCTTGCGCCCATTGCGACATCATGCTTTTTTTCCAGGATACAGATGTTCAGCTTGTAAGCCGAAAGCGTGCGTGCGATCATTCCGCCGACAACACCTGCACCTACGACAGCGATATCATACGTCATTGCAATAGATCCTTTCTTCTTTACAAAATTGAAAATTGCAAATGCTTGGGACATTTGCATACTTTTTTATTATATAATGTTGCGCAAGATTTGTCAAGATGTTCGTTAAAATAGGCAAAAACGCACAGTTTTGGTGAAAATTACGCAACAATGAGCGCGCAGAGATGTGATTTTGGCAAACGGTTGACAAAATGACGTTTGTGTGATACAATATCTCTGTTTGAAGGACGTGCGGCCTCGCACGAAAAACGGAAAAGAGGAACTGATTTTGAAAATTTTGATTGCCGGAGACGGCAGAGTCGGCTCGACTCTTGCCCGTCAGCTCTCCGCCGAGGGACACGATCTTGTTTTGATCGATTCAAACGGAAGTGTTCTGGAAAATACGGAGGAAAAATACGATCTGATGTCGGTGCAGGGAAACTGTGCCTCCATGCAGACGCTTTTGCAGGCGGACGTAGAGCACGCGGAGCTGCTCATCGCGTGCACGGGCACGGATGAGGTCAATCTGCTCTCCTGCCTCACCGCGCACAGACTCAACCCCAAAATTCATACCATCGCACGCATCCGTGACCCCGAGTACCTCGAGCAGGCATACAAGATGCGCGATGCCTTCGGTCTGTCTCTCACCTTCAATCCCGAAAGACAGGCGGCAAGAGAGATCGAACGCTTGCTCAAGTCTCCGGGCTTTCTCAAACGCGATTATTTTGCGCATGGAAGAGTGGAGATCGCGGAGCTGCGCGTGGAGGAGGAAAGCCGACTTTGCAACGTCCCCTTGACCGCTATCTCGGGCATTGTAAAATGCAGAGTTCTGGTTTGCTCTGTTTTGCGTGACGGTCAGGCGATCGCGCCGGACGGGCGCTTTGTCATTCGCGCGGGAGACCGTCTCTTTGTGACCGCCTCCTCGGATAATCTTGCCATTATGCTCAAAAATCTCGGCGTTGTCACGCACAAGGTGCGCAACGTCCTGCTCGCGGGTGGCGGTATGGTCGCGTACTATCTCGCACAGCAACTGGAGAACAGCTCCATTACGGTGCATATTCTCGAGCGCGATCCCGAGCGTTGCCGTAAGCTCGCGGCGCTGGTGCCTCACGCGCAGATCGTGCAGGGTGACGTGGGAGATCAATCCTTCCTTGACAGCGAGGGACTTGCCAACTACGACGCGCTGGTCTCGCTCACGGGCTCGGATGAACTGAATATGATCGTTTCGCTCTATGCGGACAGCAAGGAGATCCCGCAGATCATCACGCGCCTCGGACACGTGGAGAACAATCTTATCATCGATAGCCTACCCTTGGGTAGTGTGATCTGCCCTCGCAAGCTTTGCTGTAACAACATTGTGCGCTACGTTCGTGCAATGCAGAATCAAAGCGGCGCGGCGCTCACCATTCACTCCATTGCGGACGGACACGCGGAGGCGATGGAATTCGCGGTCGACGAGGATACGCTCCATTGCGGCGAGCCGCTCCGTCAGATCAAGCTCAAGCCGCACATCCTTCTGGTGGGTATTTCTCGCGGTCATGAGGTAGAGATCCCGGACGGTAACTCGACCTTCTCACGCGGCGACCACGTTGTCATTGTCAGCAGCGGTGAGGACGTCATCCTTCAGCTCAACGATATTTTTGCGTAAGGGGCGAGGTTTTGACGAATGAACTATAAGATGATCGCGCGATTTTTCGCGTTTATATTGGGGATCGAGGCGATCCTCATGCTTCAATCGCTCGGGATCAGCATTTACGACGGAACGAGCCGCACGACGTGGGCGTTTGTTATCACCGTGGTTGCTACGGGTGCCGTTGCCGCACTCATGGGATTTTTTTCTCGCCGTGCGGAAAAGGGCTTTTACGTCAGAGAGGGATTGCTCTGCGTGGGAATGGGCTGGATTTTGATGAGTCTGTTCGGTTGCCTGCCGTTTTGGATCTCGGGGGAGATCCCTGCCTTTGTCGATGCGCTTTTTGAGATCGTTTCGGGCTTTACCACCACGGGCGCGTCCATTCTCGCAAATTCCGAGACACTCACCCGTGCGTCATTGTATTGGCGCAGCTTCAGCCACTGGCTGGGAGGCATGGGTGTGCTGGTCTTCCTGCTCGCAGTCATTCCCATCAGCCGCGGCAACGAGGGATTTACCATTCACCTTATGCGCGCGGAGAGCACGGGGCCGAGCGTAGGCAAGCTGGTGCCCAAGATGCGCCAAACGGCGGCTGTTTTGTATATCGTTTACGTTGTGATGACCGTGATCAACGTGATCTTTCTCCTGCTTGGTAACATGGATCTTTTCGAGGCACTTTGTACCGCATTCGGTACGGCGGGCACGGGCGGCTTCGGCGTCAAAGCGGACAGCATGGGCTCCTACAGTCCGTATATCCAAACGGTTACCGCCGTGTTCATGCTCCTGTTCGGTATCAACTTCAGCTGCTTCTATCTGCTCCTGCTCCGTCAGGTCAAGTCGGTTCTGAAGGACGAGGAGCTGAGGCTGTATCTCGGGCTTGTGATCGGCGCAACGCTTCTCATTACGCTCAATCTCCTCGGCACCTTTGCAAGCGTTGGTGAAACGATCCTTCACGCATTCTTCCAGGTCTCGAGTCTGATCACCACCACGGGATTTTCTACGGTCAATTATGATCTTTGGCCGAGCTTCTCCAAGGCGATTTTACTAATCTTGATGATGATCGGTTCCTGTGCGGGCAGCACGGGCGGCGGCTTCAAATGCATTCGTTTGCTGCTTTTGTTTAAGAATATGCGACGCAATTTGTCGCAGATCATCCGTCCGCGCCGTGTGCGTGTGATCACCGTCAACGGAAAAACGGTGGATGAGAGCCTCATTGCAACAACCAATTCCTATTTTTCGATCTATATGGTCATTTTGCTGTTGAGCTTTGTAGTCGTTTCCTTGGATGGATTTTCCATTGCGACCAACTTTTCTGCCGTAATAGCATGCTTTAACAACATAGGCCCCGGCTTTGAGGCGGTCGGACCCGCGTGCAACTTCTCGGCGTACAGCGTTCTTTCTAAGCTGGTGCTGATCCTCGATATGCTTGCGGGCAGACTTGAGATCTATCCGATCCTCATTTTGTTCAATTACCGAACATGGAAAAAACGTTGAAAAAAGCGATTGACATTCGGTGGAAAATATGATATAATACCGCCTGCATCAAACGATGTGGGCGGATCTTTTGTTATGGAGGAAATTATGCAGGCGATCATCGGACAGATTTCGGGCATTGTTGCAATGCTTATCACCTTTTCAAGCTATCAAATGAAGACCCAAAAGGGGGTTTTGGTCACTCTTACGGCGGCGACCTTTTTCAACGGCTTGAGTTATTTGCTTCTCGGCGCGACCTCGGGCTTTGCGCTCAACGTCGTGTGTATTGTGCGAAATATCTGCTTTTGCTATCAGAGGACGGGAACACGCATCAACCGTATCTCCGCTATCGGCTTTGCCGCCGCCATGTGCCTTTTGACCGCACTGACATGGCAGGGACCCGTATCGCTTCTAATCATGATCGCGCTTGCCACCAATACCATCTTTTTATCTCTTGGCAATCCGCAGGTGCTGCGATACAGCATCTTCTTTACTTCGAGTCTTGTATTGGGATACAACGTCGTGGTGTTTACCGTCGGCGGCATCGTAAACGAGCTCATTGCCATTGTTTCGTCCTTTAGAGGTGTATTGCGCTTTCGTAAGACGGCGCGACCGAAGCCGCAATAAAAATGTCCGCGCGCGGGCACGGACAGAATAAAAATTCAATCGGGGAGCCGTTCCTTGGAACGCTCCCCTTGCTTTTTTTACACGATCAGGCTGATATATACGTCGTAATACGCCGCGAGGTTGGAGAGGGCGAGAAGCCCGAAGACAACCGCACACTTGACGCGATCTGACATTTTGTTTTCCACGTTCATGGGCATGAAGCAGTAGAGCATGAGCGGGAAGATCGGGAAGAGATAGCGGTATTGGCACCCGTTGACGGTATGGAAGCCGACGGGGGTGTAGGAAACGTAGAGCGCGGTGGCGACCAGGACGATCTGCGCAAATCCAACGAAGAGTCCAACGGCGCGGATGATCCACGAGCGGCGGTAATTGTCGTTTGCCGTGCGGTCGGTAAAGGTGCAGAAGAAGAGCACGAGAATGGCGATGAGCGCGTAGATCTGATTGCCGATGCCGAGCCACGCATACATGGGAACGTGCGTGCTCATCGAGGAGAGCGAAACGTAATCCTTGATAAAGTTGATGCAGATATCTGCGTACTTGATGGGATTGGTGAGAATGAATTTGACCTGCTCTGCGGAGTTGACGTCCGAGCCACCGCGCAGGTCGGTGGAGGAGCCCGTGTCAATGAACATGGGGACCGCGAAGGAGAGCAGGATCGCCAGCATGACGAGCACGACGATGAGTTTGGTCAAAATCGCCGAGCGGCGGCGCGAAAAGCGATCATGCGGAATGAAGAGGAGCGGCGTCATGAGCAGGAAGTAGATCTCCTTGGGACCGCAGGCAAAGGCAAGGGCAGTGATCATAACGATCAATTCAAGCCGCGTTGCGGGTCGCTCCTTGTTTTGCAGGATCGAGAAGAAATAGGCAAGGCCAAGCAGAGTCGCTCCCGTGATCCACCAATCGCAGGAATAGGACGCGCCGAGAAAGACACAGATCGGGAGGAGCGCAATGGCGGAGAAGAGATATGCACCGCTTTTGAGCTTTCGGACCGCGAAATAGACGAGGAGCGCGTAGCAGAGCGTGTTGATGAGCTTTCCGAGGAGGAAGAGCTGGAAGAAATCCGCACCGAGCGCACTGCCGAAGAAGATGGCAACGATGCCGGGGGCGTAGGCGATATAGATAAACAGAAAATAGAGAAGCACGAAGGGGAGCGCGGGAATGGCGAGGAGGTAGAGATACCAATCCAGACTGCCAAGCATCTCAAGCGTAGGGGCAAGGTCGATCGCCGCGGTGGGCAGATCTCCGAAATGAAGGACGTTGCCGAGCGTTGCCTCGGGGAATTGGCGGTAGTCGCCGCCGTTGTAGTGCTCGCAGGCAAAATCAAAGAAGGCAAGTGGGATCTTACCGCCGTTGGTCAGAAGCGCAGGCGAATAAGAGGTGTTTGCAAAGTGGTAGCCGTCGTCCCAGGAGGTCTGCATCGAGAGCGGCTCGGTGATGGTGAGCGTTGCGCCGAGGATGAGGATGGAGATCAGAACGAGGAGCGCGGGCCTTGCGTTTTTCTTTACTACGCAGGCATCCGCGATCGCGCCCGCAATGGCAAGGCTTGCCGCAATGAGAAGGGCGAGGGTATAGACGGGAGAGGTAATGCCAAGGGCGAGGTCTGCCATTGCCATTGCGACAAAGCAGACGAGCGCGAGCTTTGCAAGCAAATGAAGCAGAAAAACGCATACGTGTCGCGTTTTCAGCAGCTCACGCGCATAAAGATAAGCGTTTTTGAAGCATCCGCCGAGCCATTTGTAAAATCCGAATTTGCGCTCGAGTGGGAGGAGAAGCAGGGCAATGGCGGCAAGGGCGACGAGCGGGATGAGGTTGAAATCATATCCGAAATCGTAGCCCGTGATCTGCATGGCGTGCGCCGCGCGAACGGTCACGCTGCTTCCCGCAAGGACGTTCAGGCGGATCGAGCCCTCAACGGGTGTTTGGAAGAAAAACACGTGCCGTCCGTCCTCAAGCGGCGCCCCTGCCTCCGTGGCATTGGCGAGGACTTCTCCGCTTTGCGTGTACGGAGCGGTCAGAATGTTATAGGTGTAGGCATCGGTCTGCAAAAAGAGGACGTTGAGCGTGCGGTAGGCTTCGGGGAGGGCGAGGGACCCATCCGTTTCCCCTGCGGTGAGAGTGAGTGTGCCCGCACTCTCGTCAAAGGCAACGGTCAATCCGTTTTCGCCGCCCTTTACGGCAAGCTCCGAGAGAGAAATCTCGGTATCAAGCGCAATTTCGGGCTCTGCGGTTTTTCTGACCGTGAGGCAGACGAGCGTGAGTGCCAACGCGCAGATCAGAATACAGCAGGCAAGATGCAAGAGCCTCTTTTTTGTGTGGATCATATATCTTTTCTTCCTTCCGTGTCGTTTTTCTATCATCCTTCAGTATAGCACAGGTGGCAAAAAAAGTCAACAAGGATTTGCACGTCGGCAAGAAATCCGAGAAAATTTGCGAAAACCTCTTGACAAGCGAGGGGAATTCGTTTATACTGTAGGAAACCGATGAGGAAGAGTAGTAGCGGAGTCGACGTTCTTTCAGAGAGCTGCAGGCGGTGGGATTGCGGCAAGGACGAAACCGTGAATGGACTTTTGAGGGCGGACCGAAAGCACTTTGCGAGTAGGCTTCGACGGGGGCGCATCCGTTATCAAGGCGAGGCGTATGTAGGTACGCAACAGAGAGGAGCCTTACGGCTCTACACGGGTGGCACCGCGGATTTTTTGAAATTCGTCCCGATTATCGCAGGATAATCGGGATTTTTATCATTTTGGAGGCAAAAAATGTATATTCTGTCGGCACGATGGCGTGTATGACGTCCGCACGAAACTGAAATTTTAAAATGAAATGTTAGAATAGGAGATATATCATGAACCCTTATAAGAATTTTGATAACTATTTAAAGGAATTCCCGAACGAGAAGGGATATTTCGGTGAATACGGCGGCGCGTACATCTCGCCCGAGCTCATTCCCGCCTTCGAGGAGGCAAACAACTCCTATGAGGCGATCTGCCATTCCGCGCAGTTTATCAACGAGCTTCGCCGCATCCGCAAGGAGTTCCAGGGCAGACCCACGCCCGTATACCATTGCGAGCGCCTCTCCAAGCTCTTTGGCAACTGCCAGATCTACCTCAAGCGTGAGGACCTCAACCACACGGGTGCGCACAAGCTCAATCACTGCATGGGTGAGGGTCTGCTTGCCAAGTACATGGGCAAAAAGAAGCTGATCGCGGAAACGGGAGCAGGTCAGCACGGCGTGGCACTCGCGACCGCGGCGGCATACTTCGGTCTGGAATGTGACATTTACATGGGTGAGGTGGATATTGCAAAGCAGCATCCCAACGTCATCCGCATGAAGATGCTCGGCGCAAACGTCGTCCCCGTCAGTGCGGGACTCAAGACCCTCAAGGAAGCGGTCGACGCGGCGTTTGAAGCGTATCTCAAGGAGTACCACGATGCGATCTACTGCATCGGCTCGACCTTGGGCCCGCATCCCTTCCCGAAGATGGTCAGAGACTTCCAGTCGGTCATCGGTATCGAGGCAAGGGAGCAGTTCCTCGACATGACGGGTATCATGCCCGACGCGGTTTGTGCGTGTGTCGGCGGTGGCTCCAACTCGCTCGGTATGTTTACGCCCTTCCTCGCGGATCCCGTTGAGATCTACGGCGTTGAGCCACTCGGTCGCGGCGGCAACGTGGGTGACCACGCGGCAACCATGAAATTCGGTACCAAGGGAAGACTCCACGGCTTTGACAGCTATCTCTTGCAGGACGAGAACGGCGAGCCTCTGCCCGTATATTCCATCGCGAGCGGCTTGGATTATCCCGGTGTCGGACCCGAGCACGCATACCTGCGCGATCAAGGACGCATCCACTACGAGGCAGTGACCGATGAGGAGGCAATGGAAGCGTTCTTCCTTCTGTCTCGCTTTGAGGGCATCATCCCCGCGATCGAATCCTCCCACGCGGTCGCTTATGCGCTCCGTTACGCCAAGGAGAAGAAGACGGGCTCGATCCTCGTCTGCCTCTCGGGTCGCGGAGACAAGGATATCGATTACGTCTACGAAAACTACGGCTGCGGCGAGCAGTTTAATCTGGATAAGTATATTCAAAAATAATCGGAAGGGAGGTCTTTGAGCATCTCCTGCCGACAAAAAAAGAGTGAGATCGCTGTTTTGCGGTCTCACTCTTTTTTTAAATTATCGCGTTTTGGAGCAGCCATTTCGCAACGCCGTCCTCATCGTTGGTTCCAATGACGTCGGTGGCGATCGCCTTGAGCTCCTCTACGGCATTGCCCACCGCGTAGCATTCGTCCGCAATCTCGAACATACTCACGTCGTTCTTTCCGTTGCCAAAGCAGACTACGCGATCACAACCGAGTATCTCCTTGAGGGATCGGATCGCGCTTGCCTTGGTCGCGCTTTTGGGATTGAGCTCAAGCCATTGCTCATGGGTGTAGTTATCCACAAAATAGTTGCAGGAAAAGTCGTCGCGGAGCGCCTCGTAGAGCGGTTGGAGCTTTTCGGGCGTGTCCATGCAAACGGTGCAAAAGATCTCGCCGCGATAGAGCATTTCGGGATCGGTCACGCCATCGTAGCGCGGATCCCCTTGGCGACGGGCGAGGAATTTTGCCTGCGCGGGGCTTACGCGGTCGGAGAGGTAGGTGGATCTCTCCTTTCCTTCGATGAAGGCACGTACCATGGGATAGACGCCGTGCGAGAGGTGGAGATCGAGGATATGCTTTGCCTCCTCACTTGAGAATTGACTCGACAGCAGCCTTTTCCCGGAGCCGTTCTCGAGGATGAAGGTGCCGTTATAAACGATCACGGGGAGGCGGGGAGAGAGCCCCGCGGTGACCTTTCTTGCCGTGGAATCCGAGCGTGCTGTGGCATAGGAGAAGATCATGCCGCGCTCGATGAGGCTGTTGACGGTGTCAACGGTAAATTGGGAAAGTGTCTCGTCGGAGTGGAGCAAAGTCTCGTCCAAGTCGGATACGTAGAGTGTTTTCATGTATTTCTCCTCGGTTTTTGATGCTGATATTGTACCACGCGCGTGCCCTTTGTGTCAATCCTTTTCCAAAGAAATCGAATTTTGTTGACATTGGGTTCACATTTTTGCAGTATAATGGAAAAAAAGAAAGGACGGTGTGATCATGTTTCAGATTTTGGTGGTTGAGGACGATAAGAATACGCGAAAGCTGATGGCGGCGGTGCTGACCCGCTATGGGTACGATCCCTTGTTGGCGGCGGATGGCGTTGAGGCTTTGGAGGTGCTGGATCACAAGCACGTGGATCTGATCATTCTCGACGTGATGATGCCGCGCATGGACGGCTACGAATTTACGAATACGCTCCGCATGGCGGGCAACAACATCCCGATCCTTATGGTGACGGCGCGCGAGACACAAAGTGATAAAAAACGCGGATTTATCATCGGCGCGGATGATTATATGGTCAAGCCCGTGGACGAGGAGGAGATGATTTTGCGCATTGCCGCTCTGCTCCGTCGCTCCAAGATTGCGGGCGAACGCAAGCTGACGGTGGGGCAGACCACGCTCCTGTACGATTCCTTTTCGGTCAAGACCGAGGAGGGGCTTATGGAGCTGCCGCAAAAGGAATTTTTGCTTCTCTTCAAGCTCCTTTCCTATCCCAACAAGATCTACACTCGCCGTCAGCTCATGGACGAGATCTGGGACATGGACAGCGAGAGCGACGAGCGAACGGTGGACGTGCACGTCAGCCGTGTGCGTGAGCGTTTCCGCAGCAATCAGGATTTTGAGATCGTCACGGTGCGCGGGCTGGGCTATAAGGCGGTACTGACCAAATGAGACGAAAGCGACAATTCAAGAAAAAAGAGGACGCTCTCTTTCGACTGCGTGCAACGATGCGCTGGAGGCTGATGCTCTTTACGGTGAGCATCATATTGATTTCCGCTGTTTTAACGGCGGTGCTCAGCATTGCGCTCTTTCTGCTTTTCGATAAGCTTCCCTTTGTGGTTGCCATGCGGCTCAACCCCTACATCTTCATTTTGATCCTTCTTTGCACCTGTGCGGTGTTGAGTGTTCCCCTCTCGGTGCTTTTCGGAAAGTACTATCTCGCCCCCATCAAGTCGCTCATTGCGGCGACCAAGGAGGTCAAAAAGGGGAATTTCGACGTGCGTGTCAAGGTTAGCTCGGACCCCGAGAATCCTACGACCGAGATGGATCTTCTGATCGTCAATTTCAACGAGATGGTGCGCGAATTGGGGGGCATCGAGCTGTTTCGCAACGATTTTATCAACAATTTTTCGCATGAGTTCAAGACCCCCATCGTTTCCATTCGCGGCTTTGCGAAGGAATTGCAGCTTGGAGATTTAGATGAGGAGCAGAGGCGGGAATACGCCAAGATCATTGCCGAGGAGGCAGACCGACTCGCAAAGCTTTCTACAAGTGTTCTGGAGCTTTCCAAGCTGGAAAATCAACAGATCGTGACCGACCGCACCGAGCTGTGGCTCGATGAGCAGATCCGACAGAGCATCCTTTTGCAGGAGAGCGCGTGGAGCCAAAAGGAAATCGATATGATCCCCGAATTGGAGCCGATCAAATACCGTGGCAATGCCGAGCTGCTCAATCACGTCTGGCGCAACCTCATTTCCAACGCGATCAAATTCACTCCCGAGGGTGGGATCGTGACCGTTCGTCTGACCGAGGATGAGCGATGCGTGATCTTTTCCGTCAGCGATACGGGCATCGGGATGTCCGAGGAAACGCAGGCGCATATTTTTGAGAAATTCTATCAGGGAGATCGCTCGCACGCGCGTGCGGGTTACGGCATTGGTCTGACCATCGTCGGACGAGTGGTCGCGCTTTGCGGCGGTGAGATCCGCGTGGAGAGCGCACTCGGCGAGGGAAGCACCTTCACCGTTTCTCTGCCAAAGGAATAGACGAATAAAAAAGGACGAAGAATGTCAAAATTCTTCGTCCTTTTTTTACTCTTCCTCCGCAAGCACCTTGGGATCAATGAGAGAAAGATAGCAGTATTCGCACTCGTCTATGTAACGGTCGTGCATTCTGCCGCAGGCAACGCAGATGTAGCCGTGCGGTGCGGTGGGATCGAGATTGATGGGGTAGGGACAGCCGTGGAAATGAACGATCCTCTGCCCGTCGGCGTAGTACCAATAGGAGCCGATCTTCTGTTCAAAGCGCAGACGGCGCTTTTTTTGTTTTTTTGTAATGACGGTGAGCTTTGTGTTGGTGCGCTCCGCGTAGGACATGGGCTTGAAGCCGTAGGGCTCGTCGGATTGCGTGTAGGTGTGGGTCAGCCCCGCAAATTCAATGGTGCCGCTGTAGGTGCGGTCGGTAAAGAATTTCCAGAGGCGGAAAAGGAAAAAGCCGGTCACAACGGCAAAGACGATCAGCGCGACGAGGCGCCAACCGACGATCCTGCGATCGTCCGCATAGGTCTGGTGATTGTAGTTATAGAAGATCGCGCTCGCCACAAAGATCGCGATCCACAAAACGAATAGGCAGATACGGCGCAGATCGGTGAAAAAAATATGGCGCCGCAGGTCACGGTATTGCTTGGGAATTCGGTACATTCGCTTGCTCCTTTCGGGGGATAACTCTATTATACCACAGATTTGCGCAAATGTAAAGAGAAAAATGTAAAACACGGGAAAGTGGGACATGGAGCGCCGCATACAATGGAAGCAAGACCTGAAGGGAGGTACTGTATGGAAGAATTATCAAGAGAGGCGCCGATGCCGTTTTGCAGGCGCGGAAGCGCGAGAGATCCGAGGCTTGCGAGGCTTTTGGGAGAATGCTATCGCGCGGAGCTTTGTTCCGTGGCAGCTTATACATACCGCGCGGCAGTCACCGAGCCGCATTCCAAGGAGCTTTCGGATGCGTTTGATCGCATCGCGACCGACGAGATGGAGCATTTTCGCCTGTTGGGAGCGTTGATCGTCTCCTTGGGCGGCGAGCCGATGCTGCGGATGAGATGGCAAAGCGGAGAGGGCGTGCCGAGTAGCGGAGACACGCGGGAGCGAGCGATCGCGGAGGGGAGAATGCTTTCCGAGGCGATCGAAGAGGAAAGATGCGAGATCGACCGCTATCAGACCCTCATGGGACAGACCGAGGACCGCATCGTGCGCTCATTTCTGTGTCAGATCCTCTCGGATGAGGAGCGTCATGTCGCCCGCCTCAAGACGCTTATTTAGGCGAAAATTATAGGCTTTTAATTTTTAAATGTCATAGATATCTGTCATATGCGACAAAAACGTCAAAACGAACGACAAAACCAAATATATTGTGTTAAATATCTTAAAAAAATAACAAGATATTGTAAAAAAGAATGAAAAAAGTATTGACAAAAAGTTGCTTTTTTGATATAATATAAGATGGTTATATTTTGAGAAAACGGAGGTGGTTGTCATGGGTTATCGGAGCCGTCGCCGCAGAAGGCGGATCAGGCTTACGGTCGCGTTGATCGCGGTGCTGCTTTGCAGTGTGTTCTTGGTATCCTGCATGGCAAGCGCCAACGTGACCTGGGTACGCGCGCTTTTGGGCTATGACGTGACCGACTACGAGAGCGAGGCGGCTGTTGCCACGCTTTCTGTCGAGGATGCGCGTGCCGCAGAGCTTTGCGAGATGGTGGAGATTCTTTCCGCCGATCGCGGTATTCGTCTGGAGGGCTTTGAGAATACCTCAGAGGCGGTGTCGCTCTATCGCGATGCGATCCTTGGGTACATGCTTCGCGGCAATTATTCTCGCTACACGGGCAACCGCGATACGATGGAGGCAGTGCAAACGAGCTATCCGCAGATGCAGTTCTCCACGCTCATTCCCGCGCAGGATTTTGAGAACACCGTGTTCCGTTATTTTGGCGGAGTTAGTGTCAAGAATGAGAGCGGCGCGCTCTATTCCTACCTCAACCGTGCGGATTGCTATACCGCGCCCGTGCAGAGAGGTGCGAGTGACGTGCAAATGAACGTGCAGACCTTAGAGGAGACTGCGCATACCTACCGCATGACCTTCTCGCTCACAAACGGTGAGGGAAGCTCGGAGAATTACACGGCAGTTTTCCTCAAGCGTGACGACGGCACCTGCTATTTCCGTTCGCTTGCTGTGTAAGCATGAATACTATACCACATCGGTCACCAAAAAAATGCCGAAAAAAGCCGACAGGTAACTCTTTTATGAGTCGCCTGTCGGCTTTTTCTTTGCGGATCTTACGATATTAAAAAAACAGTAGGTGTTGTCTTTTTTGATAGAAAAGACGTACGCAAGCGCGGCTTGACAGGGATGGCAAGTGATCTGTGCTTGACAGCGGGCGGAGCGGTCGTTATACTGAAGGCACCACATGAAAGGGGAAAACACATATGAAAAAATTCTTACTGACCTTACTTGCCGTGCTGACCGTGACGGGACTCACATCCTGCGAGATGAAGCCCTCTCCTACCGATCAAAGCACCACGCACACGCACGAATGGGGAGAACCGACCGTTGCCGCAAACGGAGACAAGATCTATGCTTGCACGGATTGCGGCGAGACCAAGACCGAAACGCACGCACACAGCTTCTCTACCGATTGGACGTCGGATGCCGCGCAGCATTGGCATGCCTGCACTGCCGTCGGCTGCAGTGAAAGGAAGGACAATGCCGCGCACGTATGGGGCGAGCCTGTGACCGTCCTTCAGCCTACCTCGAGCACAGAGGGCAAAAAGGAATATTCTTGCACGGTCTGCCAAAGGACCCGACAGGAGAGCATCGCTCCGTTGCCCGCAAAAATGGCGGAGGCGGACTGGATCGCCGCGTTTGATCTTGAGAATGTCAGGATCGATTGCCACTACACCGTAAGCGAGGAGTGGGAGGGGATCGCAGACGAGGAGTCGGTCTATCTGGTCGACGGCGAGCTGGTTGTGATCCGTGATGCAGACGGAGATACCTACGTCGACCGTACCGCGCTCGCGGGCTTGGACTTCTCCGCGTTCTACGACCAATTCGATCACCACGGAGAGGGTGTTTACAAATCGGCTTTTGTATCCTTGGAGGATGCGCTCGGCACGCTGGATGATGTTGAAATCTTTTTTGAGAACGGTAAGATCGCGTGCATCACCTACGAGGTCGATACGGGAATATTCGGAAGGATCGAGTATGAATACAGCTTTTCTCTGTGGGGCGAGGTATCGCTCGAGCTGCCCACGCTGACCGAGGAGGAGCTTGCCGCCGCGTTCGATGCGGAGAATTTTGAGAACTATACCGCCAATATCTACGATCTTCCCGCGGAGGAGGAATATTATGAGATCATTTTGCTGATCGATGGAGATGCCTACTACAAGAGCACCGTAGAGGATTTTGCCGGGGATCCCGTCGAGGAGTCGGGCACGCTTGCCGATGCGGGCGTTGAGATGATCCTCGAGGTCATGGCACTCGCGGAGCTTCTGGATGCCGAGAAATTCGAATATGATATTGCGGCGATGGGCTTTGCTTACACCGAGACCATAGAGGATTTTATGGGCACGGGCAATACGGTCGCTGAGTTGTATCTCTCTGTTGAGAACGGACTTCTTTCCTTTGTGGAGCTCTATTTCGACGACGGCTCCGAGATCAGCTTCTACTTTGAGGAGTACGGTACGACCGTGGTGGAATGATTTTTTGCGCGTGCGTACGTGTTGTTAGACTTCCGCAAGCGTCACTTGACAGCAAGACAAGTAATATTTGCTTGCAATTGTCGTGAGAATGTTGTATAATAAAAGCATCAAGCAATCGGAGGTCTGTATGAAAAAACTTTTACTGGGGTTGAGCCTTGTGCTTGCGCTGACGGCGACAGTCGCCTGCGAGAGCGAGGATACCCATACGCATACGTATAAAAATTCGTGGTCTTATGATGAATGGGGGCATTGGAAGGAATGTGCCGATGAGTCTTGCACCGAGCAAAAGGCGCGCGCAGAGCACGCGTGGGTCGAGCTCTCTAACGACAGGCAGGGAAGCGTGCTCTACGGCTGCAGCGTTTGCGATGCGGAGCGTGAGGGGCACGAGTGCGTGTTCAACACCGAATGGACATCAAATACTACCTACCATTGGCATTCCTGTACCTATGAAAAATGTGCCGAGATCTCGGGACGTGCGGAGCACACTTGGGATGAGGGCACGGTCATCACACCTCCAACCTCCGTAGCGGAGGGAACGATGCAGTACGTTTGCACGGAGTGCGGGGCGAGCCGCCGTGAGCCGATCGCAATGCTTCCTGCAAAGATGTCCCGTGAGGCATGGGAAACGGCGTTTGATATTGAAAACGTGCGTATCGATACGGTTGCCACCGTTGGCGGCTTTGGCACGACCAAGCAGACCTGTTACGTGGACGGCAAGCAGATGCTGCTGATCGAGGAGGGCTCGGAGCCGATGTATTCCGACAACAGCGCACTTGAGGCGTTCGACTTTTCGGGATATTACGATTCCTTTGTTCACATTGGTGATGATGTGTATACCGCCGAGTCTGTCAGCTTTTATATGCAGGGGATGTATTACAATTACAAGGATTGCACCGTCGCTTTCAAGGGCGGCAAGCTTTCAAGGATCGATTTCAAGATCGACATGGGTGGATTTTTCGGTATCATCACCGATTCCTACGTATTCTCGGAATGGGGAGAGGTCGCGCTGGAGCCTCCCGTTTTGCAGGCGGAGGATTTAGAGGCTGCATTGCAGGTATCTCGCTTTGAGCAGGATTTTTCGCTCTATAAGACCGTCTGGAACGCGGACGGAAGCATGAGCAGCACCGACGTCACGGTCATTGACGACATTTACACCTATTCGGTAACCGATCTTTACGGACAGGCGATCGACAGTGGTTACGCCTCCGCCGAGGGCTACGCCGCATCTCTCGTTGCGGAAATGCGCGCGATCATCGACCTTATGGATGTCAGCCAATTCCAATTTGACAGCTTCTCGGGCTTTGTCAGCACGCAGAAGGTGCAAAATTACAATGGGCAGGGCATCCACATCGTAAGCGTTACGGTCGAGCTTTCGGGGCAGTATCTGATCTGCTTCGAGTATGCGCTTTCCGATGGATCATCCGTCTCGTACACCTTCTCGGGCTATGAGGACATGCCGACGGATCCCATCCTTTAACCACGGACAGAAAGGAGCCAACGTATGACGGTTGGTGAGAAAATACAGCAATACCGAAAGCGCGCGGGGCTGTCGCAGGAGGAGCTGGGACGTCAGCTTCTGGTCAGCAGACAGACCATCAGTCTTTGGGAGAACGGACAGACATTGCCGACGCTTGACAATCTGATCCGCTTACGTGAGATCTTCGGCACTTCCATTGACGAGATGCTGTGTGAGGAAACGGCAGCTGAGGAACAAAACGGTGAAAGCCTATCCGCACCGCTCGAAAAGCATGAATTCATCTACAGCGAGGCAGAGCTTCGTGCGTTGCGTCGACACGAGAGCCTACCATCTTTGCTCGGGCTGATCCTGTCTGCCGCGGTTTTTGCGATCGGGCTGATCTGTTTTGTCCTTTTGCAGAGCCTGTCGGAGGGTACGGTGGGTATGTGGGGTGACGTTCTCTCGTTCATCTTTCCGATGGTGCTCGGTGCTTGGATCGGTGCGTTTGCGGTTGGTATCCCGCTTTTTGCTTGGCGTTTTTGGCACATAGAACGGAGAACCGCGCATACGGTATCGTCCTTGCGCGATTATACGCACACGCTTGAGATCTATGCGGATCGAATTGCGCTCTCCTCCTACCGAAACGGTGAATTGCGCGCGTGCCGCGAGATCCTTGCCGAAGCGATCCTTTACCGAGTGGATGGGGAGCAAGTCACTGTATTGGTAACACGTGACGGAGAGCTTGCGTTGCCGTACATCCTTGCACAGGGCTCCGAGTGGATTCGTACCGTTCCCGAGAGGGATAAAAGACCGATGAGCCACTTGCAAAAATATGGACTTTTGGCGCTCTTTGTCGCTTCCTTTGTCGCAGTCGGTACAGCTGTCACGGTTGCCGCGATCCTGTTTGGGATCGGTTATCCCTATGCCAAGAAGACCGTTATGACAGTTTCCTTTGTCTTGGCGAGCTTGCCGCTTGCATCGCTTGTATGGAGCCTCCTTGCAAGGCGTGGCAGGCGATATCTCAAAAACGTCATCGCGGGGGCTTTGGCGATCGCGGTGCTTTGCGGAGGCGGATTTTTGTGCGCATGGATCGGTGGAGATCCCATCGGTGATCTTTCCCGTTATGCCTCCATGACCCTGCCGACTTACACGGGTCTGCACGTTGAAACGGTGGACGAAAAACGTGGAGCGGTGTTCGTTTACTATGAAGCGGAGATCTATTTTGAGGGCTCACAGATGTCCGAGTGGGAGAGCGCCACTGCCGAGGCGACCTGCTGGTACGCGGGGGCTTTTGCTGATCTGACTGCGCTCTATCCCCATGCCGACTTTGCGCGAGGAGCAGACCGGGTAATGCTTTATGATATTACGGGTGAGACCTGCCACAAAATATCCGAGTCGAGCGGCTATCACAGCTATCTTGTCCTCTCCTATTTTGAGGCGGAAAATCTTATGCGTGTTGCCAAATGCAATGTAAAAGTAGGATAAAAGAACGCGACGTACTTGCGGTACGTCGCGTTCTTTTATGTTTTGTGGGATGCTGTGGCTGAATCGTTTGTTTTCTCCGTTCTGTGATATAATTAGAAAAAAACGGAGGTACAAACATGAAAACGATTATGATCAAGGAGGCGCAGCTGAGTGGCTTTCGTCGTTATTTGGAGGAGAAGGAAAAGAGTGAGGCAACGGTGAATAAATATCTGCGTGACGTGAGGGCGTTTTGCCGTTATTGCAACGGAGAACGGATCAGCAAGCACACGGTGATTGCCTACAAGGAGCAGATCGCGCAGACGTATGCGATCTCGAGCGCAAATTCCATGCTCGCAGCGCTCAATTCCTTTTTTCGGTATGCAGAGCGTGAGGATCTGTGTGTCAGACCTTTTAAGCTTCAGCAAAAAATCTTTTGCAGCGAGGAGAGGGAGCTGACCGAGGCGGAATACCGCGCGCTGATCGAGACGGCAGAGAGACGGGGAGACCGACGTCTTTCTCTCTTAATTCAGACGATCTGCGGAATGGGGATCCGTGTAAGTGAATTGCCGTTTGTAACGCGAGAGGCCGTGGAGCGAGGTGTGGCAACGGTCTCCTGCAAGGGCAAAACAAGGTCGGTTTTTATCGTTTCTGCGCTGCAAAAAAAGCTACTCGCATATGCCAAGGAGGAGCGGATTGAGGAGGGGATGCTTTTTCTCACCAAGGGTGGACGGGCGCTTGACCGAAGCAACGTATGGCGCGAGATGAAAAAGCTTTGTACAGAGGCGAACGTCTCACAGAAAAAGGTTTTTCCGCACAATCTTCGTCATTTGTTTGCGCAGACCTTTTATGGGATCGATAAGGACATCGCCAAGCTTGCGGATATTTTGGGGCATAACAGCATCAACACTACGCGGATCTATATCATTTCCACGGGAGAGGAGCACAAACGCTTTATGGAGCGGATGGATCTGGTGCGATAAAAAAACGCCGCAAGGGCAGGTCGAAGCTGATCACATAATTTGCATTATGTTGCAATGTATATGAAGGTTTACATAAAATTGCACAAAAAAGAGCATGACAGACTTGCTAAAAAGGCTTGTATTCGTCTGCGTGTGTGGCAAAAACGGCAGAGATAAAAAAATCGTTGTACAAATTTTACAAAATTTGAAAAAAATATTGAAAGACGGGTAAAAAACTGATATACTGTTACATGGATATATATATAATTGAAACATGAATGATACACCAAATACAACATAATGCAAATTATGTTGTTTATCATTCAACGATATTAAGCGGAAACCGCCTAATATATATGTACGTTTGTCTTAAAAATCTAAACAAAAGGAGTAAAATCAAAATGACAAACATCAAAAAGACGAAGCGCGCGCTTCTGACCTCGGTTTTGTCCATGCTGCTTTGCGTGGCAATGCTCGCTGGAACGACGTTCGCGTGGTTTACTGACTCGGTCACGAGCAGTAATAACATCATCAAGTCCGGTAACCTCGACGTTACGCTCGAGTACTGGGATGCTGATGCTTCGAAGTGGGTCACCGTAGAGGGCGCATCCGAGATCTTTGATCCCGCCGCACTTTGGGAGCCCGGTCACACCGAGGTCGTTTACCTCAAGGTGGCAAACATCGGATCTCTTGCACTCAAGTACCAGCTTGGTGTCAACATCGTCTCCGAGACCGGATCCACCAACGTGCTTGGAAGCACCTTCAAGCTTTCCAACTACATCTACTTCGACGTCAAGGAGGGCTATGACCCTGTTGCGGACGGCAAGCTCGACCGTAGCGGCGCGAACGCGCTCAAGACCGACGCGAAGCTGATCTCCGAGGGCTACAGCAAGAGCAGCAAGCTGCTCGCAGGCGATCCTGCTCCCACGGAGTACGTTGCACTCGTCGTTTACATGCCTGAGTGGGTAGGTAACGAGGCGAACTTCGACAAGAAGAAGGCTGACGCTCCGCAGATCAATCTCGGAATCAACCTGCTTGCAACGCAGTACACCCAGGAGTCCGATAGCTTCGACGAACAATACGATAAGGACGCGAAGTATCCCCTGATCGGCTTTGGTCAGATCGAGGTTGACGGTTCGGGCGATTATGAGACCGACCTTCTGAACCAAGACGGCAATAAGATCGGTTCTGCAAGAGTTCCCAAGAATGCAATCGCAGAGGATGCTGATGATATCTATATCAATGTTGTCGAGACCGAGGATATTTACAGTGGCGTAACCGTTGAGACCGACCAGGGTGCGACCACTTATGAGGTCACCGTAACCGGTTTGCAGGAAAACAACGACGTCCCCGTGACCATTGCGTTGAGAATCGGTGAGGAGAAGAACGTAGCCGGTGTATATCATTACGGCGAGGCGGCTACCTATACTTACTCCCGCTACGGAGAGTATCTCTACATTGTTTCCAGTGACTTCAGCCCTTTCACCATCGTTTACAACAACGAGCCCCTGCCTCCCGTAGCAGAGACTCCCGACGTTGACGAGGAAACTCAGCTCCCCGAGGGTATGCCCTCCGCGACGGTAACCGATGCGGATCAGTTTGAGAACGTTGTTCTTCCTTGGGAGAACTTCGGTGCATTTACGCCTTCCAATATGAATCAGACCCTTGAGTCTGCATACGTATTCAAGGCTCCCGATACTGCAGAGACTGTTGCGAACAGCCTCTACAAGGATTGGCACTGTGATTACTTCGTTAAAATGGACAAGGACGTTGACGTAGGTAAGCTCTTCCTCGGCGGTAATTACGGCGATTTCGGTTGGGTCGGCTTTGAGAATCCCGTGGCAGTTGCAGCTAATACAGAGGTAGGTCTTCTGACCTCTGTTACCACCAATCCTTGGACTTACGAGATGATCGTTACCAACGTTGGCGAGTTTACCTGCGGTGTAGCACATCTCGACGATTCTCTTGACGGCGCGACCTTCACGGTTATGCTCCGTCTGACCAATCCCGAAAATCCCGAGGAGTTCTTCAACGTCAATACCGTTGAGTACACCTTTGGCGAGTCTCTTCCCGAGGGTATGCCCACCGCAACGGTGACCGATGCAGATCAGCATGAGAATACTACTATTGAATGGAAGGCCCTTGGAATTTTCGCTCCCTCCAATCCGGCACAGACGCTCGAGTCTGCTTACATCTTTGAGGCAATTGATACCGCAGAAACGGTTAAGGATAGCCCCTACAAGGATTGGTACTGCGACTACTTCGTAAAGATGGACCGCAAAGTTGAAGCGGGTGCGCTCTTCCTCGGCGGTAATTACGGTCCCTTCGGTTGGGTCGGCTTTGAGAATCCCGAGGCAGTTGAAGCAAACACCGAGGTAGGTCTTCTGACCTCCGTTACCACCATCCCGTGGACTTACGAGGCGATCGTTACCAACGTTGGCGAGTTTACTTGCGGTGTAGCACATCTCGACGATTCTCTTGACGGTGCAACCTTCACGGTTATGCTCCGTTTGATCAATCCTCTCAACGAGAACGAGTACTACAACGTCAACACCATCGAGTACACCTTTCAGTAATACCTAAAACACATACTCCTGCCGCTCCGAGGAGCGGCAGGGAAAAGGACATAATGGCATGACCGTTATGTCCTTTCCTGCCTTTATTGAAACATTATTTCTTATAAATAAGGTAACAAAATATGAAAAAAACAAGAAGCTTAAAGCAAAGGCTGGTCTCATCGATCCTGGTGCTCGTGATGCTCTTCACGTCGCTTCTCGGTACCACGTTCGCGTGGTTTACCGATTCGGTCACCAGCGGTAGCAACATCATCGCGTCGGGTAATCTCGATATCGAGATGCACTGGACGGATGATCTGACAACAGGGAAGTGGGTGAACGTCGAGGAGGACGATACACCTGTTTTCGATTATGACAAATGGGAGCCCGGATACACGGTCGTGCGCTACGTAAAGATCGTCAATGCGGGTAGCCTTGCGTTCAAGTATATGCTCAACGTCGTCGCAAACGGCGAGGTTGGCAAGCTTGCGGAGGTGATCGACGTGTATTTCGTCGAGAACGCCACCGCAAACGTCAACGGCAGAGAGGGACTCGCGGACATGAAGTCTGTCGGTAACCTCAAGGACGTGCTGAATAACTCCGTTGCCGCAAACGGCGTGCTTTTGCCAAAGGGTGAGCAAAAGACCGGCTTCTATAGCGGCGATATCGTAGTCGCGATCGCGATGAAGATGCAGGAGAGCGCAGGAAACGAGTATCAGAACCAATCCATTGGCGATAGCTTCTCGCTTCTGCTCCGCGCAACGCAGTATACTTATGAGAATGACGCGTTTGACGATCAGTACGATAAGGACGCGGAATTTCCCAAGTTTGAGGGGCTCGTCAACGTCAGTACCGCAGTTGAGCGTGATGGCGCTGGCAACGTGGCACAGCAGGTCGTCATGGATGGCGGAAACGGAATCAGCGCGACCGTCCCCGCAGGTGTTGCGCTTGCGGACGGCGTCAATAAGCTGACCTTTACGGCAAACGAGGTGGAGAAGAGCGAGAGTAATATCCAACTCGACCCCAACGAGAAAATGAATGCCCTTGACGTGCATATCCATGGTGTTGCGGAAAACAACACCGTACCCATGCAGATCAATCTCGGCGTTGTTCTGCCCGTGGGACTCAATCTCGGCAATCATACGCTCTATCACGTCGAGAAGGGAAGCACCAACCCCATGACTCGCGTGGAGTGGACGGATACCTTTACCGCGCACAACCAGTATAAGTATGATCCCACCACGGGTGTTGTCATCATCAACATCGCAACCTTCTCCGAGATCGCGCTCGTAGCGGATACGGTGAATGCGTGGGGAGGCGATTTTGATTATACTTGGTACACCAATGCGATTGCTCCTGCTGACGGTGATACAGTAACCGAATATCAGATCGCAAACGCCGATCAGCTCGCAGCATTCGGTGCGATCGTCGGCGGCATGGCAAAGGATGCGGAAGGCAATGCAATTGCGCAGGATAGCTTTAGCGGTAAGACCGTCAAGCTCCTCGCAGATATCAACCTTGGTGACAAGGAAAATGAAAATAATCCCGATCTCATTTTCTATCCGATTGGCTACAATAGCTCGGACGGGAAGTACGAAAAGACCGGTGTTGCAGTTACCACCGGCTTCTATACCTTTAAAGGTACCTTTGACGGCAACGGTCATACGATCGCAAACTTCTACCAAAATACTTGGGAAATGAAGGGCGATCATAACTGGTATGATGCTACGCTTCAGTATTACCGTGACGGCATGGGTCTGTTTGGTAAGGTTTACGGCGGTACCGTTAAGAATTTGACCGTTGAAAACTTCTCCTCCGACGGTGAGATCGCAACCACAGGTGTTATCGCCGCGTATGCGGACGGCGCGATCTTTGAGAATATTGCGATTCGTAATTGCAATCCCCGCGTGTACAACATCGGTAACGGCGGTATTGTCGGATGCGTTGGTTGGTATGCGACGGAGTCGAATTTGAAAACTACCTTTAAGAACATCACCGTTGACAACTCCAATAAGATCTCCGCGCTGTGGGGGTCCTACGACGTTGCTTGCGGCGGTATCGTCGGTCAGTATTATCCCACGAGTGGACAGACCTCTGCGGGAAATCTCAAAAACGCGGGAATTGACCTTGTAAACTGTCATGTCGCGGCGCAGATGGACGTTTATAATGACGTTTGCGGAAACTATCAGTATTACGCATATCGCTATGCGGGAATGATCATCGGCTCTATTCGTGAGAACACCACAAACAAAGACGGCAAGACCATCCCCGATATGACGGATATCTCTGCTACCGGATGCACCGTAAACTACGGCACGTGGAACGACTACTACTATTGTGAGTTTGAAAAGAACGGTCATCCCAGCTATTCGGGTGCGGATGACTATAAATTCAGCCGTGTTGATCATTCCGAGCTGAACTTCACCGACTCCAACGGAAACGGTATAATCGATACGGAGAATGAAAGAGCTTCGGTTACGGGCTGTAAGCATATTCATACCGATGCAGAGAACAATACGGCGATTTATTTGCCCTTCCATCAGCTCTTTACGGGCTACGGCTGGGGAGTAAATAGCATTGGTCTCGAAAAATACAGTGGAATTGTAACCAACCTCGATATTATAGAGGGCGATCAGAACGATTCCGTTGTGAAGTTTGAATCGAAGTTCACAGGCGACTTCCTCTACCGCGTTGGTAACAAAAATACGGTTTCTCTCGGTAGTCTGTTCAAGGCAAAGGACGGCGAGACGATCAACGACTCCGGCGTATGGGTAACGGTTACCAAGATCAACGACAACATGAACGTTTCGGGCACTTTCACCGCCAACACCTCCGATTGGACGAATGGAACCATTCAGTTCAGCGGCACAGGCGTTGTCAAGGTCACCATCCAGGACTACAACTACTGCACGCCTACCGAAATCATCCTCGAGGTCGTGGATGCGACGAATACGACGACGGCATCCTTTAGCGGAAACACCGTTCTCTTGAACGATGTCTCAACATCGAATACTCTGAGTGCTTCCGGTGTTGTATACGGAAATGGCTTTACGGTTAATATGGAGAATGCTCCTATTAGCGAAAAGAACGGTGCGGTGTTCCATCTTTACGACGGAGCGGTTTTGAAAAATCTGGGCATTGTTGGCAAAGAGTTCACGACCGTTGCGATGAATGTAAATGATACTAATTATGGTGTTTCTGCAGTAAGAGCATGGGGAACAGTAACGATTGAAAATTGCTATATCTCCGGTTGCCGTTCTGCGGTTTCCGTAACGGGTACGGAACTGACGATCAAGGATTCCGTAATTGCAAACGGCGTTTATGCAAACGTTGATTTCAGATCCGGCATACTGAACTTGCACAATGTAACAACGGTAAATCAGCCGCATGCTGTAAACGGCACGACGATTGTCGGCTTGGGCATTGTTGGAAATATGACTGCTTCCGCAGGAAGACAGATTAATATTACCGGTACTCTGACTCAATACAACTGGGTTTCTCAGGATGATTGCAAGAACATAAAAGCAAGCGGTGTAGACAGTATTTTCAATTCTGTATTTACGGATGATAAGTATGCATCCCTTCGCTATACGTACAACGGAACTGCGTATGTAAATACCGGAATTTTGTCCCTGTGCAGCGATTTTGGTTCAAATGCAACATCAGGCTGCCCGAGTAACTATAGTGGTATGGATGTTACCGCTACTATTAGTAATGTTTCTGTTGATGGATACGTATGGGCACCTGCGCAGGCAGGAACACTGGTTGCGGATGATATGAAGTATCACGACGAAGTGTATACATGGACTCCGAATGATCAAGGTACGTCGTTCATTCCTCCTGCGTTTACTTTTAAAGATGCAGGACTTACCGCGGAAAACGGTGTGGTTCAGATCGAATATGAAAGCGGAAGCTCCTATACGTTGTCTGCGGATACGATCGAAAAACTCCTATCTGCTACAAAATACGGTCAGGCATTGAGCTATAAGGTTTCGATGAATGGTGTTGATTACATAGGTGATATCGTATTCGATGACACTGCATCCAAAACGTATACCATCACGTATACCATCACAGACAATCTCGTTTACAGTAAGGATGGCGAGCTTACTGAAAATACTTACGAAGTAACGAAGGAATTGAAGGTGTTCGCTACGGTTGTAGATAAAGGCGCCGATGCTCCGACCTTTACCTTCTATTACGGTACGAACGGTTCTGCAAGCGCGGGAACCCCCCACACCACGCAACCTACCAACTCGTATACAAGTACGATCAAGCAGGTTGGGGAAGAATACTACATTATGCCTAATGCGAGTGCTACCACTGCAAATGCTATTGGTTCACAAACAGTTGATGGCGAAACTGTATATTACCCCATTGTGGATGGAATCAACGTGCGTTCCGGCAATTCGACCGACTATGATTTTACACGGTATTATCCTGTCTTTAAGGCAGTCAAGATCTCTGACAACGGAACCGAATATACTTATAGCGGTACTAAAGAAATGCCGGCAACTGTTGCATGGGTATCTGCTACGATCGACTCGGGTAACGGTTCATCTGCTCTCAACGACGGTTTTGGTCTTTATAACAATCAATATCTTTGTAAGATACAGAAAAAAGCAGGCAATGCAGAAAGCGGCGGTACATCCGTTGTGAAATTCAGCTATACCGCTTTGGATGGTAACACTTACTACTATTATGTAGGATATAGATTTTATGATGAAGATGAAGGCGGAATTTGCATCACCCCCGACACCTTGATTACTCTTGCTGATGGCACTCAGGTGCGTGTGGATTCGCTGACGGGCAACGAGGAGCTTCTCGTTTGGAACCATGAGACCGGAAAATTGGACAAGGCACCCGTTGCATACATAGTAGATCATAATGGCGTGGTTTCCAAGCACGAAATCATTCATTTGACCTTTGCAAACGGCAATACTGTTAAGATGATCGGTGAGCACGTGTTCTTTGATGCATCGCTTAACCGGTACGTGGCTCTTAATAGTGCAAATGCAGAATCTTATATCGGTCATTGCTTTGTAGCACTTGATGCGAATGGAAACGCTGTAGAAAAGGTCGAGCTTGTGTCTGTAAACAAGGAAGTTGTAGAGACAGAAGTATATGAGGTCGTTTCCTATAAGCACTTGACCTGCTTTACAGAAGGAATCCTTTCTGCATCTGCATACCTTGATCCGTTGCTTAACGTATTTGATATTGATGATACGTTGGCATACGATGCGGAAAAGGTACAATGTGACATCGAAACCTACGGGCTTTACACATATGCCGACTTTGAGGGATTGATTTCCGAAGAAGCATTTGAGCTTTACAATGCGGCATATCTTAAGGTTGCAGTTGGAAAGGGCTATATCACATGGGATGATATTCTTGATTTGATTGACATTTACTTCGAGGTTGGAGTAATGCCTGTTGAAGATTGAGTATATCTTAATTTAATCAAAGCAAAAGGCGAACGCCATTGGCGTTCGCCTTTTGTTTTATATTATATACAAAAAGCAGATAGGCGATTGCTTATCTGCTTTTTTGGTGCAGTGAGTGATGATAAATCCGAACCAAAAGCCTTTTCGATTTCGGCAAAGGTGATAGTTTTTGTGCCTTCCTTGTAGTTGAATGTAATGACCAAGTAGTCGTCGAACAGATAGCTCGCATTGACATAGCTATCGATCAGACGTCGACGGTGGTCAAGCTGTTTCATATTGAGTTTTCTGTACTTGATAAGATACGCGAGTATATCTTCTTTTGTAAC
>JAFTJB010000088.1 GCA_017456625.1 Clostridia bacterium | reverse complement strand
GTCGATCGCATGGTTCGCATCGTCCGCGAGGATACGCAGGGCATCCGCGTGATCAAGGCGCTCTCCAAAAACGATTACGAGAACCGCCGCTATGACAGCGCCAACACACAGCTTTCGCACGATGAGCGACACGTCGGCACCATCATGGGCGCGGTCAATCCCATTATGACCCTTCTGATGAACTGCGGCATCACCGCGGTCGTCGCGTGGAGCGCGTATCTCGTTGCAGGACACCGCTCCGACCCCGAAACGGTCATTGCGTTCATGCAGTACTTCACACTTATCTCCATGGCGATGATGACGGTCTCCCGTATCTTTGTCATGTACACCAAATGCGCTGCCTCCGCGCGCCGCATCGCAGAGGTCATTGAGGCGCCCGAGGAGATCACGGTTAGACAGGATATCGCCCCGATCAAAACCGACGCACATATTACCTTCGATCACGTTTCTTTCTCCTATACGGGCAAGCATAAGCATCTGAGCGACATTGATTTTACTCTCCCGCAAGGTGGTAATCTTGGCATCATCGGCGCAACGGGTAGCGGAAAATCCACGCTCATCCGCTTGCTTTTGAGGTTTTACGACGTTACGGAGGGGCATATCCGCATTGACGGCAAAGACATTCGCACGATCAAGCGGGACAAGCTTGCCTCCCTGTTCGGCGTAGCACTCCAAAACGACTTCCTCTATGCGGATACCATTCGCGAAAACATCGACTTCGGCCGCAATCTGACCGAGGAGGAGATGATCCGCGCCGCCAAGATCGCACAGGCACATGATTTCATCTCATCCTTCCCCGAGGGCTATGACCATATGCTCGCCTCCAAGGCAACCAACCTCTCGGGCGGACAAAAGCAGCGCATCTTGATCGCACGCGCGATCGCCGCACGTCCCGACATTCTGATCCTTGACGACAGCTCCTCGGCGCTTGACTACAAGACCGATGCCAATCTCCGCCGCGCTCTGCGCGAGGAAATGAAGGACACCACCGTTATTACGGTTGCGCAAAGAGTCAGCTCGGTCATGCACTGCGACCTGATCCTTGTGTTGGAAAACGGCGCCGTGATCGGCAGCGGCACGCACGAAGAGCTTATGCGATCCTGTCCGTCCTACAAGGAGATCAACGATTCTCAGATGGGAGGTGCTTTTGTTGAATAAAGGTCCATTGGGAAATCCCAACCGTCACGCGCAAAACCAAAAGCTCGACCGCAAGACCACCAAAAGCGTCATCCTGCGATTGGGAAAATACATCCTTGCGCATTGGCAGCTTTTTGTCGTTGCCATCGTCTTTACCCTGCTTTCCAACCAGCTCTCGCTCCTCGGCCCGCGATATTCGGGAGAAGCGATCGATGCGATCGCCGTCAAGGACGGTATCAACTTCCCGCTCGTCTGGGAGAACGTACAAAAAATGCTGATTTGCTACGTTGTCTCCGCGATCCTCGCCTATGGGCTAGCGGTCGTGATGATCCACCTCAGTCAGCGGATCGTTTATACCATGCGACGTCAGCTCTTTGAAAAGCTCAACACCCTCCCCGTCACCTATTTTGATACCCACGCGACGGGCGACATCATCAGCCGTATCTCCTATGATATCGATACAGTCAACAGCTCGCTCTCGCACGACCTCGTGCAGGTCATGACCAGCCTCTACACGGTCATTGGCTCGCTCCTCTTCATGTGGCAGATCTCCAAGCCCATGATCCTCATTTTTGCCCTGACCGTCCCCGCCTCCATTCTTTTCACGCGCTACCGCTCCAAAAAGGTACGCCCGCATTTTCGTCTCCGCTCGCAAAAGCTGGGTGAATTGAACGGCTTTGCCGAGGAGATGCTCTCGGGCTGCCGCACCATCAGCGCGTACGGCAAGGAGGATGTCATTGCCGATCGCTTCAATACGCGCAACACCGATGCGATGAACGCCTACTATAAGGCAGAATACTACGGCGCCGCACTCGGTCCTACGGTCAACTTTATCAACAATCTCTCCATTTCCCTCGTTACCATCATGGGCGGAATCCTCTACATGTACACGCAAAGCGGCGCGATCCTCGCGGGCTCGGTCTTCTACATTACGCTTGGCGGCATTGCGCAGTTCGTGCAATACTCGCGCAAGTTTGCGGGTCCCATCAACGAGTTTGCCAACATCATGCACGAGTTCCAATCCGCGTTCTCCGCGGCAGAGCGCGTGTTCCGCGTGCTAGACGAGGATCCCGAGCCGCTTGATGACGAGGATGCGACCGATCTTGACGGTGTCCGCGGCGATGTTACCTTCCAAAACGTGGATTTCGGATACGTTCCCGAAAAGCGGATCCTGCACAACGTCTCCATCCATGCCGCCCCGGGCAAGACCATTGCAATCGTCGGCCCAACCGGTGCGGGAAAGACCACCGTTATTAATCTGCTCATGCGCTTCTACGACGTCAATTCGGGCGAGATCCGCATTGACGGCAAAAGCATTGCCAAGATCCGTCGCGCCGACCTTCGCCGCGCCTACACCATGGTTCTTCAGGATACCTGGCTCTTTTACGGCACCATCTTTGACAACATCGTCTACGGCAAGGAAAACGCCACCCCCGAGGAGGTACGCGCCGCCGCAAAGGCAGCAAGGATCGACGCCTACATCGAATCCCTGCCCGACGGCTACGACACGGTCCTCTCCGACGACGGTGTCAACATCTCAAAGGGACAGCGTCAGCTCATCACCATCGCGCGCGCCATGCTCTCCGATGCACCCATGCTCATTCTTGACGAGGCAACCTCCAACGTCGACTCGCGTACCGAGATCCAAATTCAAGAGGCAATGTCAGAGCTGATGCGTGACCGCACCTGCTTTGTGATCGCCCACCGCCTCTCCACGATCCAAAACGCCGATCTGATCCTCGTGATCCAAAACGGCAAGATCTCCGAGCAGGGCAACCACAACGAGCTCATGCGCCTCGGCGGCTTCTACAGCACACTCTACAATTCACAGTTTACCTGATGTCAAAATCTTCTCTAAAAGGAGTATATTATGGCTCGATTTCAATATGAAAAGGTCGCGCCTCCAAAGGGCTTGCGAGATCTTCCTCGCTATCTGAAGGAGCTTTTGGGCGGTTTTTTCTTCCGACTGTTTTATATTTTCAGGCTCGTTTGGAACGCGGGACCGTGGACAACGGTCATCCTGCTTTTGATCGCCATCTTCAACGGCTTCGTTCCCGTCATTACCTCCCTGCTTACCACAGAGATCCTCAACGAATTGCAAACAGTCATTGAGCAGACCGCGCTTGGTAAGACCGTTGGGTCCTTTTGGGGCTCTACCATCCTGTTTTTGCTGATCTTCTTTTTCCTGTTTAAGATCTTCCACCGCGTCGTTGGCAGGATCAGCGCGGCGGCAACACGCATTGCGGGAGAAAAGGTCGTGCTCTACGTCAAATGCATGATCATGAACAAGGCAAAGGAGATCGACGTTTCCGCATTTGATATTCCCGACTTTTACGAGAAGCTGGAAAACGCCAACCGCGAAGCAGGCGTGCGCCCCATTACCATTCTGCAATCCGCCTTTTCCGTGGTCTCCACCGTCATCAGTCTGATCAGCTACGTGATCATTCTGTCGACCGCTCTCCCCATTGCAACGCTTTGCATCCTCTTGGTATCGATCCCCGGCGCGATTGTAAACTTCTACTACCGCCGCAAGAATTTTGAATATATGCGACGCCGCTCCAAGGAGCGCAGACAGCTCGAATATTACTCCAAGGTCGTGACCAACAAGGATCTCGTCAAGGAGGTGCGCATCTACAAGCTTACCGATCTCTTCGTTCTGCGCTTCAAGGAGGTCTTTGCGCGCTACTACGCAGGGCTGCGTAAGCTGATCGTCCGCGAGAGCGTGCTCAACGTCATCGTTTCGATCGCTGCGGCGGTTACGAACTGCATCTTCTTCGCACTCATCGCCATTCAAGTGTTCCAAGGCAAGATCAAGATCGGTGACTACACCCTGCTTACAGGTGCCATTACCACCATTGCCTCCGACGTTTCCACTCTCATTTCAACCTCCGCGTCTATCTATGAGGGCACGCTCTTCATTGACAACCTCATCTCCTTTATGAAGGAGGAGCCCACGGTCACCGCATCGGTCGCACCGCCCAGAAAGGTCAAGCACGGAGGTAAGCACGTCATCGTCTTTGACCACGTTTCCTTCCGCTATCCCGGCACCGAGCAGGACGTTCTGCACGATATCAATCTGACCATTCTCCCTGGCGAAACCGTGGTGCTTGTAGGACTGAACGGAGCGGGCAAGACCACACTTATTAAGCTTCTCACCCGTCTCTACGATCCCACCGAGGGTAGGATCCTGCTCGACGGTCACGACATCAAGGAATACGATCCGAATGACCTCTACGGTCTCTTCGGCATCATCTTCCAGGATTTCGGAAAATACGCCTTTACGGTCGCGGAAAATATCCGCTTTGGAGACGTCGAGCGAGATGCGGACGAGGAAACGGTCCGTGCGGCGGCAGTCAACGCAAATGCGGACGATTACATTTCCCGTCTGCCCGACGGCTACGATACGCCTCTGATGCGTTATTTTGAGCCAAACGCCACCGAGCTTTCCATCGGTCAGTGGCAAAAGCTCTCCATCGCGCGCGCCTTCTACAGCCGCTCCGACATTCTGATTCTCGACGAGCCGACCGCATCACTCGACCCCATGGCAGAGCAGGAGATCTTCAATCAGTTTGACCGTCTGCGTCATGACAAGACGACCATCTTCGTCTCGCACCGCCTCTCCAGTGCAACCGTCGCCTCAAAGATCATTGTTTTGGAATACGGCAAGGTCATTGAAGAGGGCGATCACAAGACTCTTATGAGCCGACAGGGTCGCTACTTTGAACTCTTTACCACCCAAGCAAAGAGATACGTTGGAGAATAATTCCTCAAAAAAAGAACGGGAGCCACCCTACAAAGGGAGGCTCCCGTTCCTATGCTTAATATCATTTTTCGGGATCAAGATATTTCCAATAAGATACGATGTAGTTAATGCCGGACCAGAGCGTGAAGACGATCATCAGCGCGGAGGTCACGAGCGAGAGGGGCAGATACTCCATCAAGAAGCCCAACGCATCAACGTTTCCGTAGATCACGGGCTCAGCAAGGCAGCAGACGACACACGCGATCTGCACGCAGGTCTTGATCTTACCGAGCATATTCGCCGCAATGACAATGCCCTTTGAGCCTGATGCGACCAAGCGAATGGATGTGACGGCAAGCTCACGGAAGATAACGATAACAACTGCCCAAAAGAAAATATTGCAAAACAGCACGTTCGGCGTCTCTGCGGTCATGGAACGGAACAAAATGACGAGCATCGCGCCAATGACCATGAACTTATCCGCCAACGGATCGAGAAATTTGCCGAAATCGGTAACGAGATTGTTTTTGCGCGCGATCTTACCGTCGAGCATATCGGTAAACGCCGCCGCAACGAAGAGAACGATGCCGAGCACGCTTGCCCAGATTGCATCCGACACCATCAGAACAATGACAAAGATGGGGACCATGATCATACGGACAACGGTCAGCTTATTTGGGAGATTCATTTTCATAATATTAACCCTTTCCTTGCTTTATTTTGCAGTCACGGCAAAGCCGTAAAGATCGTAATCCACCACGCGGCGTACCTTTACCTTGACAAAGGAGCCGGGCGCGATGCGCGTATCACTCTTGAAATAGACCTTTCCGTCGATCTCGGGCGCATCTGCGGAGCTTCTGCCGAAATGCACCTCCGCCACAGGGTCATAATCCTCACAGATCACGTCCACGATACGTCCGACCTTTTCGCGGTTGAGCGCCTCGTTGATCTCCATCTGCTCACGCATCAGAAGATCCATACGGTCCTGCTTGATCTGCTCGTCGATCTGATCCGGCATATCAAACGCCGCCGTTCCCTCCTCGCGCGAATAGGTAAACACGCCCGCGTGGTCAAACCTTTGCTCCTTGACAAATTCGCACAGCTCCTCAAAATCCTCCTCGGTCTCACCCGGAAATCCGACGATAAAGGTCGTTCGGATCACAATATCGGGAATTTCTCGGCGAAGCTTTGCAAGCACCTCGCGGATCATTTTGCCATCTCCGTGACGGTTCATTGCCGTGAGCATATGGTCACTGATGTGCTGAAGCGGAAGATCGATGTATTTAAGGATCCTCGGATTGTCGCGCATCTCCGCGATCAATTCGTCGGTGATCTTATCGGGATAGCAATAAAGCAAACGGATCCACGGGATCGCCGTCTCCTCGGTTATTTTGTGCAAAAGCTCCGCGAGCGCGTATTTTCCGTAAAGATCCAATCCGTAGCGCGTGATATCCTGCGCCACAACGGTCAGCTCCTTCACGCCAAGCGCCTCAAGCTGCTTTGCCTCGGCAACGATATCCTCCATGGGACGGCTACGGAACCTTCCGCGGATCGATGGGATCGCGCAATACGCGCAACGGTTGTCACAGCCCTCCGCGATCTTGATATACGCCGCGTAATCGGGCGTGGTCAGCACACGGTCACCGCCAAGCACCACCGTATTGCAGTCGTCATGTGCGAAGAATTTCTCTTTTTTCTTTTTTGCCTTTGCGGTGACCGCCTCGATCGCCTCGACGATGCGATGGATGCTTCCGACACCGAGCACCGCGTCAACCTCGGGCAGCTCCGTGAGGATCTCCTCTCCGTAGCGCTCCGAGAGGCATCCCGTGACGATGATCGCCTGCAGATTGCGATGCTTTTTGAGCCACGCGACGTCCAGGATGTTATCGATCGCCTCTTTTTTTGCGCTCTCGATGAACGCGCAGGTGTTGACGATGATCACGTCTGCCTCGATCTCCTCGGGCGTGATCTCATACCCCGCCTGCAAGATCTCGTGGAGCATAACCTCGGTGTCAAGCTGATTTTTGGGACATCCGAGCGAAACAAAACCGATTTTCATGGAATAGAAGCCTTTCAGTAATTAAAGATTGTTTTCGGGAATGGGTATGATCTGGCTCCACGCGCGTCTGCCGAGTCCGTCCTCAACCTCTACGCGGACAAAGTTCTCATCGGGTCCGATCACGTATCTCTCCTCAGTCAGATTATGACCGTGGCGAATGCGTTCCATATCCGACCATGCGAGATTGGAGCAGAATTTGACCTGGCGGCAGGGCGAGCAGGTGGCAACGATCTCATTTCCTTCGCGGCGAATATGCACCTCGGGTCCCTGCGACGCGTAATATTTACCCTCACGAATACCCTTCATAATGCTTGCCGCGCTATCGTCCTCCGCCTCGACCATAATGTAAGAAACACAAGCATCGTAGTCATACTCATGCGTATCGTCTGCCGCGACCAGCTGAAAGAAGCAATTCTGCGCGCCCAGCATATCCACGATGATCGAGGAATCGGGGCGATTGAACTTATGGACGTTGGAAACGGAGTTGTAGATCTCGGTCGCATCGATGCCCTTGAGCGCCATGATCTGCTCGGGCGTATTGAGCGACCATGCGGGGTGCGCCAGAATGACGTATCCGCCCGCATCTCGGATCGCGTCGATCACCTCCTGCACGGGCACGTTCCACGGATCGAGGTTGGGATTATACTCCATTCCGACACCCACGATGTGGTAAACGCCCTTGCGCGAGTCACCGTGATAGGTGTTATACTCCGCACCGGGAAGGATCGTAAGTCCGTTGATCTTATTTTCGCCCCCAAACACCCAGTGATCGGCAAACGCGACAGCATCGTAGCCCTCGGAAAGATAGCGCTGTGCCGCCTCGGCAGGCGTTGCGTGTCCGTCCGAGAGGCTGGTGTGCATATGCAAATTTACTTTATATCTCTTTTTTCCGTCTCTGTCAATCCTCATTTTTTCTTCCCTTTGCTTCAGTCATTCAAAACGATCTGGCTCCATGCGTATCTGCCTTCTGCATCCACAACCTCTGCTCGAATATAACGTTCGACTGTATCCGGCTTATATCTCGCCTCGGTCAATCCGTCACCGTAAAAATTACGGCCGTTATTATAGACCGAATTCGACAAAAATCCAATTTTGGAGCAAGGCGAACAACGTACAACGAATTCATCGCCGTCTCTGTACAGGTGGATCTCCGGACCTTGTGTTGCGTAGTATTTTCCTGCGCGGATCGCCGCCATGAGCGAATCGGCATCCCCGCTCTCCGCCTCGACCATGATCCAAGAAACACAATCATCGTTGTCATAAAAATGCGTATCATCATCCGCGATCAGCGGCAAATACATTCCTCTTGTCGCGATCATATCCACGATCAGCGAGGAATCGGGGCGCGAGGAATTATGCACACCGGATACCGAATTGTAGATCTCGGTTGCATCCACGCCGTGAAGCGCCAGCATTTGCTCCGGGGTATTGAGCGACCACGCGGGGTGCGCCAAAACCGCAATTCCTCCCACGCGATGGATCTCATCAATGATCTTTTGCGGAGGATCGTCGGCACAGATCCCACTCGGAGCTTCCCGAAATCCAATGCCAAGGATGTGATAAACACCGTACGCGGAGTCGCGGTACGAGGTATTGTATTCTCCGCCCGCCAGCAGCACCATGCCGTCCTGCTCACAGGTAAATTTGCTCACCCAATGGTCGGTAATGGCAATGGCATCATACCCCTTTGCCCGATAGCGCTCAATCGCCGCCTTTTGCGTAGCATGTCCGTCGGTATCTCTCGTGTGCGTATGTAAATTGACCTTGTACCGCCTTTTTCCGTACAAATCAAGCTCCATCGTCAAGCCTCCCCGGTTTGAGTTTTTGATATTTCCTATTCATTATAGCATATACGCCCCCGTTTTACAACCCGAGAATATAAAAACTTTGTGTCTTTTTTGCAACAAAAAACAAAAAATCTATTGCAAACGCCAAAAAAAAATGGTATCATGATGTCGGAACGAAAATTTTGAAAACGAGGTTTTAAGCTATGAAATTAAGTGTATTGGCTAATCTTTATCACGACAAGACCCTTGAGGAGACCCTGCAAACGCTCACCGCTCTCGGCGTTCATACCGTTGAGCTCGGTGCCGGCGGCTACCCCGGAAAGGCACAGTGCAACCCCGCAGAGCTTTTGGCAGACGACAAAAAGCTTAAGGAATTTACCGACACGCTCAAGAAATACGACGTGACCGTTTGTGCGCTTGCCGCTCACGGAAACGCACTCCATCCCGATGCGGCGATCGCCGCACAGTTCGACCGTGACTTCCGCGACGCTGTCCTGCTTGCGGAAAAGCTGGGCGTTGATACCGTCATTACCTTCTCCGGTTGCCCCGGTGATCACGACGGCGCGAAGTACCCCAACTGGGTCACCTGCCCCTGGCCCGAGGATTTCCTCGCAATCCTGGATTGGCAGTGGAACGAAAAGCTCATCCCCTATTGGAAGGAAGCAGGCGCGTTCGCATTGGCACACGGCGTTTCTCACATCGCATTTGAGATGCACCCCGGCTTCTGCGTTTACAATCCCGAGACCCTGCTCAAGCTCCGCGCGGCAGTAGGTCCCGTGATCGGTGCAAACTTCGACCCCTCTCACCTCATTTGGCAGGGCATGGATCCCGTCGCGGCGATCCGTGAGCTGGAGGGCGCTATTTACCACGTCCATGCAAAGGATACCAAGATCGACAAGTACAACACCGCGAAGAACGGTGTGCTTGATACCAAGCACTACGGTGACGAGCTCCACCGCTCCTGGATCTTCCGTACCGTCGGCTACGGAAACGGCGAGACCTATTGGCGCGACCTCGTTTCCAACCTCCGTCTCTGCGGCTACGATCGCGTTCTCTCCATCGAGCACGAGGACAGCCTTATGACGCTCGATGAGGGTCTCAAGAAGGCAATCGATTTCCTCAACGGCATCATCATCTCCGATCCCAAGCCTACCTCCATGGCATGGGCATAAGACCGACACAAATCAAAAAGAGGGCTTCAGAAGGGAACATGCGATAGATCAGGTTCCCTTCAAAATTTGTTGATTGGTTTGGATTCGAGGATGAATTGTAGTAAAATCAAAATCTAATTTTTGAGGATACTAAAATGAAAAAGAACTTTTATTCAATTTATTAAAATCTCTGCGGAACTTACCGAG
>JAFTJB010000087.1 GCA_017456625.1 Clostridia bacterium | reverse complement strand
TGCCCGAAATCTACAAATGCTACGAGCGGGATATGCACCAAAAGAGCAAGCCCTATAATAACCTCGGGCGCATCGTCAGCTTCCTGCATCCCAAGTTTGTGGGAGCCACGAAGGAGCGGATGTATCTCCTGCTTCTCAACAACCGTATGGACTTGATCGATTGCGTGCTGATCTCCGAGGGCACCGTGAACCGTTGCGAGGTGCTTTTGCGACTCATTTCGGAGAAGGTACACGCAAAGAATGCCTCCTATGCCGTCATTGCGCATAACCATCCCAACGGCATCGCACGCTCCTCCAATGCGGATGAGATGATCACTAACAACGTATTCCACTATCTGCACGCCATTGATGTCGTGCTTCTGGAGCATCTCATTTTTACTGAAACACAGTTCTATCCCGTCATCAAGCGCTCCCTGGTCGACGAATACGCCGACTATACTATGTCCGAGCAGGCGAGACGGAAGGTTGCGGAGGGCTTTTATAATATCGACGACAAAAGCTTCAGCTTTGAAAAGCATTTTGACCTCAAGGAGGAATGGAGCAAATAAAATATCGGCGCATCCGTTTGTGGCGGATACGCCGATGCTTTTTTATTTTCTTCTTTGCGTGGTGTCGATCTTGTGGCTGAAATATTTGTTCCAGCGGCGGTGACGGTAGCGGATGAGGAGGCACTCTGCGGTGATCCATGCCGCGAGTCCGACCAAAAAGAAGATCGCGCCCGCCATAAACGCGCGGTTCTTGGTGAGCGATTGGATTGCCTTGAGATTGGAGACAAAGCCGCTTCGCTCCGCGCCGTTTGCCGTGTAGAGCGGAACGCTTCCAATGATCTTGCCCTCATAGATGATCGCGACGTAGCCGACAAAGCGCCCCGCCTCAACGGGTGCCTCCAGCTCGGTCTGCGAAAGGCGCAGGCTGAATTGGAGCTCCTCGCCCAGGTTTGCCGTGGAGGGGAGATAGTAGGAGAAGGTACGGTCGCTCTTGATGTCGATCTTGGTGGTCATGTCCGCGACGGTCACGGGAATGGTGCAAACGACCGTATCGGGGGTGATGATATCCATGTAGGTGTAGGTCTTGTAGACCCAATTGATGAGCGCATTGGCGAGCAGGTAGGCTTGATTTTGCGCTACGGTCTCCGCCTCGGTGCAGCCGAGGATCACGCAGATGTAGCTTTCTTTGCCGTTGGAGGCGCTTGCGATAATGCAATCACCGCCGTTTGTCGTGCTTCCAACGCTCATGCCGTTGCACTTCGAGTTGTAATGCTTATTGGTCTCGGTCGCCTCGATCATCTCGTTTCGGTTGTAGACTGTTTCGCCAAGCACGGGAACGTAGTATTCGTCCTCGGCGCAAAGCGTGCGGTAAAGCTCGTTTTGGTAGGCGACCTTGGCGATCGTTGCCATTTCGGCAGCTGTTGTAAAGGATGCGTCAGCCGTACCGATGAGGTCGTTAAAGGTGGATTGAGTCAATCCCAATTCTCGCGCGCGGAGGCTCATTGCGGCGAGAAAATCCTTAGGGGAGCCCGAAACGAGATGGGCGAGGATCTGATACGCATCGTTGTAGCTCGCGCAGACCGCAGAGTAGAGCAGATCGCGCACCGAGAGGATGGTTCCCGCCTTGAGAAATTTGGAGCGGTAGCCCGTCACTCCCGCGATCATTTCAGCGGTTACTACTACGGTCTCGTTTTGCCGCTCGGCGAGCTGCTCGCAAAAGATCAGACCCGAGAGGAGCTTGACGGTGGAGGCGGCGGGCAGAAGTGCGTTTTCATTTTGCACGTGAACTGCCGAATCGCTTTCCACGTGATAAAAGTAGACCGCCTTTGCGGCGGAGGTGTCGGGAACGGTGCTTTCAGCCGCGACGGTGAGGGGGAGTGCCTGCAACAAAAGAAGGAGACACATCACAAGACAGATCGCGGCACAAATGCGCTTTTTCACGGTGTATCTCCTTTCTTTGAAATCAGTAATTTTTCGCGGTCTTCAGATCACGCTCGATCTGCGCGCGGAGCGCCTCGGGGGAGTCGAACCTCATTTCGGGGCGCACGAAACGGAGGAAGGAAACGGTCACGTCCTTGCCGTAGAGGGTACCCTCATAGTCGAGCAGGTGCGTTTCGCAATTGACGGCTTGGTCGGAGTCCACGGTGGGGCGAAGCCCAACGTTGGAAATGCCGCGGCGGTGTGTGCCGTCGGGAAGAATACAATCGGTCACGTAAACGCCGTGGCGCGGCACGATGGCACGGCTTGGAAACGCTTGATTGAGAGTCGGGAAGCCCCATGTACGCCCCAACGCTTTTCCGTGAAGCACCTTTGAGGTGATCGAATAGGGGAGCGTGAGCAGCTTTGCGGCAGCTTCTGCGTCTCCTTTGCGCAGAAGCGCGCGGATCTTGCTGGAGCTGACCGTATCGCCGTCCATACAGATCTCGTTTTGTACTTCTACGGGGATATTCAAATGCTTGCGGATCATGTCTGGGGTGCCCGCACCGCGGTAGCCAAAGCGATAGTTAAAGCCGCAGACAGCCGCCACGCAATGACAGCCGTCTCGGAGGACCTCGGTCAGAAATCGCTCGGGAGAAAGGCTGCGCAATGCCTCAAAATCCGCGAGAAAGGCATATTCCATGCCCTCGTCACGAAAGCAAGAGAGCTTTTGCGGGAGTGTGGTAAGGTGCGCGGGTGCTTGCGCTCCGAGGAAGTCGGAGGAGGGGGGATCAAAACAAAAAACTCCGCAAACGGCATCGAGAGATCGGTGCGCGCGGAGCTTTGTTGCCGTATGCATGAGCGCGCGGTGCGCGATATGCACGCCGTCAAAGTTTCCGAGGCAAAGCACGCAAGCGGGGGGGACGGGAGTGGGCTGCATGGTTTGCAGGGAAAGACAAATTACGCCTGTCATAGTTCGATTATTTCAACTCCAGATAGTTTTCCAGCATTTCGCGCATCAATTCGTCGCGGTCGAGTCGCCGAATAAGCGTGCGCGCGTTGCCCGAATTGGTGATATAGGTAGGATCCTCGGAGAGAAGATAGCCCACGAGCTGACCGATGGGATTATAGCCCTTTTCCATGAGCGCGTTATGCACCTCACGCAAGATCTCTCGGTTGGTAAGCTCGGCTTCGGGGCGGATCGGTTGATTGAGATTGGAGTCCATAAAAATACCCTCCTTGTCCTATGGTTAATTTTATTATATATGAATCTTCCGCGTTTTTCAAGAGCTTTTTATAAATATTTACCGCGCGACGCGAAAAAAACGCGATTTTTTACATTTCGCTTGACGGGGAGCGGTATTTTGTTGTATACTGAATACACGAAAAGAAAAAGGAGTAGGATATGCGTATTACGGTATTGGACGCGGGAACGCTGGGAGAGGATCTCTCGCTCTCGCTTTTTGATGAATTCGGCGAGGTGACGGTATATCATTCGACCGATCCCGCAGAGGTCTCCTCGCGTGTGAGATCGGCAGAGGTGATCATCACCAATAAAATGAAGCTGGGGGAGGGCAACCTTGCAGAGGCGGCAGCGCTCAAGCTCATTTGCCTAACCGCGACGGGCTTTGATAATATCGATCTCGCGTATTGCCGCAAAAGAGGGATCGCCGTATGCAACGTCGTGGGCTATTCTACGCAGTGCGTGGCGCAGGTGACGGTGTCTATGGCGCTCTCGCTTATGACACACCTTGAGGAATATGCGAATTACGTGCGAGATGGCAGCTATACGCGCGGCGGATGCGCAAACCGTCTCGTTCCCGTCTATCATGAGATCGCGGGAAAGACCTGGGGCATCGTCGGCTTTGGCAACATCGGCAGAGCGGTCGGAGAGGTCGCGCGCGCGCTCGGATGCCGCGTGATCGTCAATAAACGCACCCCCGTGGAGGATTGGAAATGTGTGGATCTCGATACGCTTTGCAGAGATGCGGATATCATTTCCATTCATACGCCACTGACCGCAGAGACACGCGGAATGCTTGATCGCGCGCATATCGGAATGATGAAAAAGGATGCGATCGTCATCAACGTCGCGCGCGGAGCCGTTACCGACGAGGAGGCACTTGCAGATGCGATCGGGGAAGGACGGCTCGGCGGACTCGGCGTGGACGTTTACAGCGTTGAGCCGTTTTCGGCGGAGCATCCGTTTGCGCGTATTCAGGACAGACCCAACGTCTGCCTCACGCCGCATATGGCATGGGGCGGCTACGAAACGCGCGTGCGGCTATTGGAGGAGATCGCGCAAAATATTCGTGCATTCCTTCACGGCGAGCACCGCAACCGCGTGGATCTGTGAATTACGTTCACTTAATGTTCACCGAATGTTTTTAGGATATGCGTAAATAAAATATTGATTTTTTCATGAAAGTATGGTAAAATAGCCGTATCAACCGATAGGAGTGAAGCTATGAAACAAACATCAAGAATTCTGTCCCTTCTGGTGCTGCTCATTGCCGTAGCGACGGTCATGACCTCCTGTAGCATGACCACATCCTCAAGCTACGACAATTTTCTGAAGGCGCACGAGAACAGCAAAAACAATACGAATCAGAGTACCACAACGGGCGACGACAATAAAACACCTCCCATTTACAACGAGATCGTGATTGAGGGCGGGGATGCTGTCGACGTTTCGCTTGCCGCATCGGCAGGGCTTCGCAGTGCGGTCAGCATTTACGCAAGCTACCAGACCCTCTCTCCCGCGGCGGGCTCGGGCGTGATCTACAAGCTCGAGGAGGACGGCTCCGCGCTTGTGATCACCAATTTCCACGTGGTCTACAGCGAAGCTGCGGCAAGGATTTGCAACGAGATCGAGCTCTATCTCTACGGCATGGAGGGTGAGGATTACGCCATTCCCGCGACCTATGTCGGTGGGTCGGCGTACTACGATCTTGCCGTTTTGCAGGTTAGTCAAAGCACGGTACTCAAGCAGGCAATGTCAAAGGGAAGTGTAACGGCTGCCAAGCTTGCAGACTCGGATCAAACCGTGGTCGGTCAGACCGCGATCGCCATCGGTAACGCAGAGGCAATGGGAATTTCGATCACCACGGGTATCGTGAGCGTGGATTCCGAGTACATTGAGATGAAGTCGGTTACGGACGGAGCGAACACGAGCTTCCGTGTGGTACGTGTGGATACGGCAGTCAACTCGGGCAACTCGGGCGGAGGACTCTTCAACGCGCAGGGCGAGCTGATCGGCATCGTCAACGCCAAGATCATCAATTCCTCGGTCGAGAATATCGGCTATGCCATTCCCTCCAACGTCGTCAAGGCGGTTACAACGAACATCATCGATCATTGTCTCGGCAAGGATTGCAAGACGGTCATGCGTCCCATTCTGGGCATCACCGTGATCAATTCGGGACTTTCCACCTATTACGATACCGAGACGGGGCGCTTGGTGCGCGTGGAAGAGATCAGCGTGCATGAGGTCAATGCGGGCGGACTCGGCGAATCCATTTTAAAGGTCGGAGATGTGATCAAGAGTGTTACTATCGGCGAGAAGACTGTCACACTTACGCGGCAGTATCAGCTCATCGACTTTTTGCTCAATGCGCGCGAGGGAGACGTTGTCACCTTTGTCGTGCTTCGTGAGGGCGTGGAAAAGACGGTCAGCGTAACGCTCACCGCCGCTTGCATTACCGCATACTAAAAAAAGAAGACCGCGGATGGCATCCGCGGTCTTTTCACTTTTAATGAAAATAATCGGAGATCGATTTTCCCGTATGCTTACGGAAAAAGACAGAAAAATAGCTTGGGGAGGAGAAGTGCATTTCATTGGAGACCGCTTGGGAGGTGATGCCGGATTGGAGTCTTCTGACCGCGTATTGAATTCGCAGCTTGTTGTAGAAGCTCTTGGGGCTGATGCCGGTGTATCGGTGGAAGAGCTGCTTGAGGTAGCTGACGCTGACGTTGCAGGTGGCGGCAATATCGGAGAGCGACGCGTTATCGCAGACCGCGGCCGACATTGCGAGCGCCGCGCGGCGATATTCCTCGGCACCCGGCTCGTGAGAGGACGTTGGTGCATTGACCGATCGTTTTTTTTCAAGACGGATCAAAAACGCTGAGAGAAGCGCGCTTGCCTCCTGTCCCGCATATTCATCATCCGTTTTCTTGCTGTAGAATGCATAGATGCGGTCAAAGATGGCGCGATAAGCTTCGGCATCCTCCTCGGACAGAGCGAAAACGCCCTCCGAGAGTCCCTCGGGAAGCTTGCCCGAGGCGCGAAAGCTTGTGATCAAGCCCGCGGGGGTCGTTCCGCCTGCACTGCCGATGCGGTGAAACTCCAGAGGAGCGTGCAGGATCATATGGTTCTTTTCAAGCGTGAATACCTGTTCGTCCTCAGTCACCGTGACAAGCCCCTCCGACACGAAAACGATCTCCCAAAAATCGTGGCTCTCTCCGTTGAAGTGAAAGCGTTCGTCCCATGAAAAGCGGATCGCAGAGAAGAAGCCCTCGATCTCAAAATGATTCTTTGCTTCTTGAATACACCAACTCATTTTTTACCTCGTATACTGTCTAAAAACATAATTAATATGTCTTTTTTTACATTGAATTGTGTTTTTTGACGTGCTATAATTATTATAGCAAACAAATGCATTTTGTCAATACGAAAGGGGATTTTTTATGAAGGAAAAGATCAGAGTCGGATACGTCGGATGCGGCAGACGTGGGTACGGCATTGTAAAGCATAACCTTGCGGACATGGACGACGTGGAGATCGTGATGATCTGCGATCTTTGCGAGGCGAGCCTTGAAAGGATGCGCGCTTTGCTGGAGGAAAAGGGACGCCCCACGCCCAAAATGACCACCGATTACCGTGAGGTCATCTCAAATCCCGATATTGATGCGGTGTTTTTTATGACGGGCTGGAGTGGTAGACCGCAAATGGCGATGGAAGCGATGCGTGCGGGAAAATACACGGCGATCGAGGTCGGCTGCGCGGATGATTTGCAGGAATGCTTCGATCTTGTCCGCACATACGAGGAAACGGGCGTACCCGTGATGATGCTCGAAAACTGCTGCTACGGCAGACGTGAAATGATGGCGCTCCGCCTTGTGCGTGAGGGGCTCTTTGGCGACGTTGTACACTGCACGGGCGGTTATCACCACGACCTTCGCGAGGAGGATCTCTTCCGTGCGCCGAAGGGAGAGGAGTATCCGCATTACCGCTTGGGCTATTATAAAACGAGAAATTACGAGAACTATCCCACGCATGAGCTCGGACCCATCTCCAAGATCCTGCGCATCAATCGAGGCAACCGCATGGTCAAGCTCGCCTCCTTTGCCTCTAAGAGCGCGGGACTGAAGGAATACGCCGCACGCGTTTTTGGCAAGGACAGCCCCGAGGCAAATACCGAGTATGCGCAGGGAGATATCGTCACTACCCTCATCACCTGCGCCGACGGTTCCACTGTTCTGCTCAATCTCGATACCACCTTACCGCGCGCGTATTACAGCCGTAATTTTTCTGTGCGCGAAACGCTTGGTATGTCGAGCGAGGAGGGACACGTCGTCTTCTTTGACGGAATGCCGCATAAGATTCGTGACAATGAGGCGGAGATGTATGAAAAATACGATCATCCCCTCCATGCCGAGTACGTTTCCAAGGGTGTCAAGATCGGACACGGTGGCATAGATTGGCTGGTCTGTCGCGCGTTTATCGAGAGCGTCAAGGCCGGAACCAATACCCCCATCGATGCCTATGACACTGCCGCGTGGCTTGCCGTGGGACCGCTCTCCGAGCAATCGGTCAAGGCGGGCGGTGCGCCTGTCGATTTCCCCGACTTTACAAACGGAAAATGGATGAACCGCGAGCCCGTGGTGAGAGGAAAATACTGTCTTGACGAGATCGTCGTAGATGATAGCATCTCGGTTGAGTGACAAAAATTCGTGTGACCGAATGTGAGCCTTTTCGACCCAAAAGCACCCTGTGATGCAAAATATACCGACCGCTTTGCCAATTTACGGCAGAGCGGTCCTCTTTTTTTTCACCTTCGCCGTAATATGACAAAAAGGACAAGCCTCCCTTCGACCAATTCCGCCCGACAAAAGGAGTAAAATAGAAGCAAACCGAAATGGGATGGAAAGGGAAGGATTTGAAAATGCAGGAAAAGGTAAAAAAGAAAAGAAACAGGCTGACGGAGCGGCTCGAAAAAAGAGATGCCAAGCGCTCGCTCGCGTACCTGGAGCGCGTGTTTGAGGAGAGCGCCTATTTTGGTGTTGCGTACGTGCTCGGCAATGCGGAAATGGCGTTTGGTACGTCTCCCTTGGGGCTGGCGCTTCTTTGCGCGGGGCGCGGGCACGTGCTTGCCATTCTCGCGGGCTTGCTCCTCTCCGCCGTCATGCATCCGAGCCGTTCTGCCGTTTATGCCGTGATGTACGGTGTCGCGGCGATCGTGCGGATCGTTTCGCGTATGCTACTTGAGGGGGACGATCGAACAGAATTACGCAAGCGTGCAAAGGAAAAACTTGATGCCGCGCGTGGAGAGGCATCACCGCTCTTTGGGGAAGTGGGGATCGCGCAACGGATCCGCGCGGAGCTTTCGCTCCTTTTTTCCGAGCGCGTGCGCCTGCGTATGGCAACGGCGGCGGTCTGTTCGATGGTTGTATCCCTCTACCGTGTGTTTGTGGGTGGATTTACATACTATGATTGGTTTGCCGCGGTATTTTGTGTGCTCGTTACCCCTGCCGCCGTCATGATCTACGCGATCTACCTCGACGGACACAGCACCCACCGATGGCTCTATGTGATCTCGGCATCCTTTTTGCTCTATTCACTCGTTTGGTCGGCATCGGGGCTTTGGATCGCGTACTATCCCTTGCCGCTCATTCTTGCCATCTTTTTCACTCTGTACGCGACCTTGACGATGGGGACCGCCTTTGGATGCTTTGCCGGGGTGCTTTGCGGAGTAGCGATCCATTTTCTCACCGCCCCCGCGTTCCTTTTGGCGGCGTTGGTCTTTTCCGCGTTCCGCAGTAAAAGGAAGGGCGCGGCGGGGATCTTGCCCGCTGTGTCGGTCGCCTTGATCTGGCTCTTGTACGTTGGCGGAGTTGCACAGCTCCAACGCCTGGTGCCCGCGCTTCTGATCGGCGGTGCGGCGTTTACACCCGTGTGTGTTTATCTGCGCGGAAAGGAAGAACGGAAGGCGCGAGAGGAGATGGATGCCGCCGAGAGTGACAGCGTGCGCCGCCGTCTGGCAGGGCAGCACCGAGAGAGTGCCAACGAGCATTTGCGCGGTATTTCGGAGGCATACGCGACCCTGTCCGAGATGTTTTACAATTTGAGCGACCGATTCCGTCGCCCGGGAACCTTGGATTTGCGCTGTATCTGCGACCGTGTGTTTGATTCGCATTGCGATGCGTGTCCCTCCAAAACCGTTTGTTGGGGCTTGGAATATGCCCAAACCCTACAAACGGTCAATCAGCTCATTTCAAGGCTCCACACGCACGGATGCGTTACCAAGGAGCAGATCCCGTCGCATTTGTCGGGACGTTGTGCATCGGTGGATGCGATCGTGGAGGATATCAACCGCGATTGTGCACGCCTCACGGGGGAGCTGCTCCGCAACAACCGCACCGAGATCCTTGCCATGGATTACGAGGCGGCGGCAAGCATCATCAGCGATGCCTTGGAGGAAGATGCGGGAGAATATTGCTTTGATGATGCGCTTGAGGCGCGCGTGAGTGAATATTTGCGTGATGCGGGAGTGAGCCTGAGCTCTGTGACCGTGTACGGGCAACGGAGACGGCAGATCCTTGTGCGAGGGGCTGACGTGGAGCACGCGACCGTGACGGCGGACATTTTGCGCTCGGATCTCGGGGAGATGTGCGGTATGCGCTTGGGGCTTCCCACCTTCGAGGTAGAGGGCGGCGTTTCCACCATGCTTTTGCAGTCGCAAAAAAAGATCGCCGTGCTCGGTGCACAGAACAACGTGGCGGCAAACGGCGACGTCAGCGGAGACAGTGTCAATCTTTTTTCCAATAAAAAGGACTATTTTTACGCGCTGATCAACGATGGAATGGGAGCGGGGAAGAGTGCGGCGTTTACCTCGGGGCTCTGCTCGGTATTTCTCGAAAAAATGCTACGCGCGGGCAATCGGGCGGGTACGTCTCTGCGGATGCTCAATAACATGATCCGCTCGCGTGGCGCGGACAGCACGAATGAATGCTCCTCGACCGTGGATCTTTTGGAATTGGATCTGATGACCGCGGAGGCGACCTTTATCAAGAGCGGCGCGGCACCGAGCCTTGTCGTGCGCGGCGGCACGGTGCACCGTCTGCAATCGGGAACGGCACCGATCGGTATTCTCGGTAATCTCGACGCGCAGGTACGCAAATATCAGGTCCGCCCGGGGGATACCTTGGTGCTCATCAGCGACGGCATCGAGCAGAACGACCCCGATCTGCGATGGCTGACCTCCTACCTTGCCACAAGCGGCGATTGCTCACCCGAGGAGATCGTCTACTGCATCTGTCGGCATGCCGCGAGTGCCGAGCGACACGACGATTGCTCTGCCATTGCCATTCGCATTCTCGATGCGGAGGAATAAGAAAAAACGCCTGCGTTGCTTGACGTAGGCGTTTTTTAGTGGAATGCATCGGCGAGGAGACGGGTACACAGCCGCTTGACGGCGGGGATCTTCAGAAGGAAGAACACAAGGATCGCGCCCGTGGCATTGAGGATCAGATCATCCACGTCGCAGGAGCCGACCATAAAGAAATATTGCAGTGCTTCAATTGCGGCAGTAGCAAAAATAACGGTGGGAACGAAGAAATACCAACGCCGCTGATGCTTGAAAAAGAGGGGCAGAAAAACGGCGAGAGGCATAAAGAGGCAGAGGTTGCCGAGGAGATTGAGCGTGACGTAATAGAGGGTGACGTTGCCGTCGAGATAGCCTTGGATATAGACCTCGTAGATGCTTTGGAAGGGGACGAGATTGACGAACCATTTGAGATAGTGCGCGCGCTGATCCTTGAAAATGACGTTGTTAAAAATGAAATCTCCCGTCCTGCCGAGCGAGACGTCCATGAGCGTGACGGTAAAGATGAGATTGAGATAGAGGACGAAGAAGAGAATGAAGAGTGCGCGGAAGAGTCTTTTGTTTTTCGTTCTTTCCAGATGCAAGCGTCCGCCGCAATAGAAAACGATGCAAACGAGAAGCGTGCCGATCGCACGGAGGATGGGATTGACACGGTAGGCGGAGTCGATGCGGACAAGGATCTCAAGGAAGAGATAGAAGAGCAGAAGCAGAGCACCTGCAAGAAGGATCGCACGGTCGGGCGTGATGGCGCGGCGCAGCTTTTCCAATATACGTTTCATGTCCGATCCCTCCTTTCCGTGAGATGATAACAGTATAACAGAAAATGCCGAAAAAGTCTATAGCGGAAGAGAAAAAAGTTTTTATTTTTTGATGTTTACAAGCGCGGCGGTTTGTGCTATAATAGGCGGTAGTAAAACCGAAAGTGAGAAAAGAAGCATGACCACCCTGATCGTTGTACGACACGGACAGAGCATTTCCAATTTGAACGGGACCTTTACGGGACACATGGATTCTCCCCTGACCGAGCTTGGCTTGAAGCAGGCGGAGAGAACTGCCGAATACCTTAAGGATCGGCATATCGATGCCATCTATTCGAGCGACCTTATCCGTGCCATGCAGACGGCAGAGCCCGTTGCGCGCACACACGGACTTACGGTTATCCCCGAGCGCAGATTGCGCGAGATCTGCGGCGGCGATTGGGAAGGGCGGAACGGCGCGGAGATCGGCAAGCTCTACCCCGAGAATTACGAGATATGGAAGACCGACGTTTATCGCTCTACCCCCGACGGCGGCGAGAGCTTTGTCGAGGTCGCACAGCGGGTAAACGCGTTTTTAAAGGAGATTTTGCAAAAGCACCGCGGAGAATGTGTCGCGATCTTTTCGCACGCGCTTGCGGTGCGAGCACTGGCTTGTGATTGGTTTGGACTCCCGCTTTCCAAGGTGTCAGAGGTCCCGTTTTCGGCAAACGCATCGGTTACGACCGTGCGCTATCATGACGACGGCGGCATTGAGCTTCTCCAATACGGCTATTGCGACCATCAAGGGGATCAGGTTACGAGACTCTCCAAGGGGCTTGCATAATTTACCGTCCTTTTTGCATAAAAAAGAAAAAAAGGCAAGGGCGTTGAAGGGTCAACAAGAAAAAAATTGATATTTTTGGTCGGTTGCTGTCGAAAAAATATTCAGCTTTTTTCGAGAAAACTCTTGTATTTTAAAATAGAATATGATATAATACGCTTGCCCGTCCAATAGAAGTGCTTTGGACGGGCAAGCCTTTTTTTAAGGAGAAAACCATGGCAAATTGCACAATTGGTAATATTTACCATGGGAGGGGGGCATAACAGCTCTCGTTTGGTCAAGTTGACCAAGCCAAGCCCCAAAAATCTCATTCACCATAGCCTCCTCTGATTTGCGCCGACGTTTGCATGAGGAAGGCTCCACCGCGCAACGTCGGCAAGAATACAGAAGGAGGTCATTATGAGAATGACAACAAGAAGCACAAAGCGCGCGCTTCTGACCTCGATCATGTCCATGCTGCTTTGCGTGGCAATGCTCGCAGGAACGACGTTCGCGTGGTTTACTGACTCGGTCACGAGCAGTAACAACGTCATCACCTCCGGTAATCTCGACGTAACGTTCGAGTACTGGGATGACGTGGCAGGAGATTGGGCAGACGTTGAGGGCAAGTCCTCGATCTTTGATCCCAATGCACTTTGGGAGCCCGGCTACACCGAGGTCATCTACCTCAAGGTTGCAAATATCGGCTCTCTGGCACTGAAGTATCAGCTCGGTGTCAACATCGTATCCGAGACGGGCTCGACCAACGTCCTCGGAAATACCTTCAAGCTCTCCGACTACATCTATTTTGACGTAAAGGAAATGAGCGAGGCGGAGTATGCGCGATTTGCAGACCGCGCGGCTGCAATGGCGATCGCAACCGAAAAGACCAAGATCTCCGCAGGCTACTCCAAGGATAGCGTTCTGCTTGCAGGCAATCCCGCGCCCACGGAGTACGTAGCACTCGTCGTTTATATGCCCGAGTGGGTAGGCAATGAGGCAAACTACGATTCCAAGGTAGCAGCAGCACCGCAGATCAACCTCGGTCTGAACGTGCTCGCAACGCAGTACACCAAGGAAGCGGACAGCTTTGACGAGAAGTATGATGAGGATGCAACCTACATTCCCGCTTGGGACGGTAGCGTTGGCGAGGTTCCCGCAGAGACGGACGGTAAGATCACTATCACGTCGCCTGCTGAAATGGCAGCACTTTCCGCTGCAGTTAACGCAGGAACCAGCTATGCGGGCAAGACCGTCGTTCTGAACGCAGACATCAACCTGGATAATGTGGCTTGGGCACCTATCGGAACTTGCGACTCCGCATCCTATTTCCAGGGTACCTTTGACGGAAACGGACACACCATCTACAACCTTTCCGTAGATAATTCCGCAGACGGCTATATGTATTCTACCGCAGGTCTGTTCGGTTGGATCGATGCGGCATCTGCAACGATCAAGAACCTCAAGATCGACGGCGCAACCGTTAAGGGAAGCCATTGGGTCGGCGTGATCGCGGGCTACATGACAGGTGATATCGTGAACTGTAGCGTTACCAACGCAACGGTTGTCGGTGTCAACGTAAATGATGATGCAAACGGTGATAAGGTCGGCGGTATCGTTGGTTATATGAACACCGGTGCAGGTATGCTTGAGGGCAATACCGTCAGCAATTCCGTGATCGCGGGTTACCGTGATGTTGCGGGTCTTGCAGGCGCGGTTGCAACCACCAATACGGTAAAGAACAACACCGTCAAGGATGTTACGGTCATCTATCAGAAGGATTATGTGGGCGAGATTGTCAGCCCCAAGACCGCAGTTGTTGTTGACAATACCAACGTTGCAACCAACGTAACGGTTAAGAACAATACCATGGTGCTTGACCCCGTAACGGGTCTGTACTACAACGGTAAGGCAAGCTGGGCTACCTACTATCTCATGGATGCAGAGGATCTGACGGTCGCTGCGGAAAAGTTTGCTTTCCCCGGCGTGCTTTCCGAGGCAAATGCCGCAACCTTCGAGTTGATGAATGACATTGACCTTGCAGGTCAGGTGTGGACTCCATGGGATGCTATGTGGCTTGTCTTCAACGGCAACGGACATACCATTTCCAACGTGAACTGCGCAACAGCACGCAAGTCCGGTTTCTTTGGATATGCAGGTGCACTTACCATCAACGACCTGACGCTTGAAAACGTCACCTCCGTCGGTTCGCAGGTAGGCACATTTGCCGCTGCAGGTGAGGCGCTCAAGATCAACAACTCCTTCCTGAAGGGAACCAACAGCGTTTCCTTTACCGCAACGGAGGAGGAATGGAACGGTATCGGCGCGATCACCGGTGTTCTCACCGAGAGTACAATTAACGTAGAGATTGTTGCAGACACTGTAGTAATGCTTGCAAAGAATGCATTCACCACCGATCCCGAGTGCACCTACGTTGATGAGCTTACGGGCTATATCAGCGCAAACAACGGTGTTGTGACCAACAACGGTACCGTTGCATTTGCAATTGCCAACGCAAGAGATCTGGCAGGAATCGCAAATGGTGGATTGTATATGCTGGTCAATGATATCGATATGAGCAGTGAGACATGGACTCCTGTTGCGGTCAATCGCAAGAACCTCGTTTTGGATGGAAACAATCACAAAATCATGAATCTGACCACCGAGGCGAATACGGCGGCTTTGATCGGCTCCGGTAGCTTTTCTAACATTACGATCAAAAATTTGAGCGTGGTTGATTCTTCCTTTACTTCTCACGGTACGGCAGGCGGTAACGGCGCGGCGGCTCTGGTTGCTTACGCAGACGGTCTCTACGGCTTGACTGTTGACAACGTAACGATTGACAACTGTGATTTCGTAGCAGATGGAGCCGGTCAGGGTTATGCAGGTGCTGTTTACGGTTGGGCAAGTGGGACTTACGGTTCTACTGAAGCACCTGTTTCGATTTCCAATGTAACCGTAGCGAATTGTGAATTCACTACTTGCGGTTCTGTGGGTGCAATTATTGGTCACGCTTCCTCTAATGACGATATGGTAGCAACCATTGCAAATTGCAAGGTCGTCGACAACAAGATCACCTACGCAGAGAATAAAGGAAAGTCCAAGGCGGGTATCGTTGTTGGTACTGTAAACGGCGCACAGCTTTCTATTTCTAATATTGATGAAAGCGGTAACACGGTTACCAATGTCGGTGTGGCAAATACCAAGCTTTACGGACGCACCTCGTTTATGGGGAACGGTAAGCTCACCATTGACGGCGTAGCCATTCAATAATTCAGAATTTACCAAGCTCTCCGCGAGAGAGCTTGGTAACAAATCGGAGAGCCCACCACATTTGTGGTGGGCTCTCCGTTTTGCTAATGAAAGGTCTGAGGGGAGGAGTTTGAGGAGGGGAACTCTCCTTTAAGAGTTCCCCTCCTCAAGGTCTTTTCCCCTCAACCCTTCAACCCTTCAATCTCCCCAAACGGGTCATCAGCGGGACGGGGTCGTTGGCGGTGATGAGATCGGCACCGAGCGAGATGCAGCGCTCAACGTCCTCGGGCGTGTCGGCACAGTACATATGCACGGGCATCCCCTTTTTGAGATAGAAGGGGCAGATCTCGGACTTGACAAGGTTCATGGACAGACCGATCTCCTCGTACCAATCGTAGGAGTCGGGCGCGAATTCCTTCATTTGGAAATCGGGATAGCCCATGGTCCTGCCGTTGTACTTTTCTTTGATATAACGGATAATGCGCGCGTTGAAGGCATAGAAATAGCAATGCTCAAAGATGCCGAATTTTTTGAGCATCGCGACGGTCAGATCCACCGTCTCCTCGGTGTATTCCTTGATCTCAACACCAAGCCAGATGTCGGGGCGCTTGGTGGTGCAGAGGGTCAGAAGCTCCTCAAGGGTAGGAACGGTGATGCCGCGACCGACGTATTGATCACCGAACTTTTTTGCGTAGCCCGCGTCGAGCGTTTGCGCTTCCGCGCAGGTCATGTCGCGCAGATGCTTGTCGACACCGCAGGTGCGGAGCGCGTTTCCGTCGTGCATGATCATGGGCACCTTGTCAGACGACAGCCAAACGTCAAATTCCACGGCATCTACGCCAAGCTCCAATGCCGCCTCAAACGAGGGAAGGGTGTTTTCGGGATATTTCGCGCAGTAGCCGCGATGCCCCTCTACAACGATCTTTTTCATTTTGTGTTCTCCTTTTTAGTTAATTATTACTTTTATTATAATACGCCGATTTGCGGATTGCAAGAAAAATCTTCCTTCTGTATGAATCGATTTTTGATCGAACGATCATTTAATATGTTTTTTTGATTGAACAAGCATTTAATATGATCAAGTTGAAGTTTGAAAGAGTACAAGATGTTTTTGTCAAAACGATTGACACGGACGAGAAAGTATGCTAAAATAGAAATATCAATTATGAATATAGGAGTCTGATATGAGATCCTTTTGGAAAAATACGCTTATTTTGATCCTCGCACTTTTGGCAGTATGCGCGTCGGTATCCTGCGGCAATAAGACTGCGGGAGCGGAGACCGTTGGAAATCTGACCTTCTATGATCTTGGCGACGGCACTTACGGTGTTGGCGTTGCCGCGGATAAGACCAAGTCGGTAACGGCAGTGGAGATCCCCGCGATCCACCGAGAAAAGCCCGTTGTCAAGATCGTGCGCGAGGGCTTTGCGGATTGCGAGAGACTGACGACTGTTGTGATCCCCGACGGGATCACCGTGATCGATGCGTTCGCATTCTCCAATTGTTACTCCCTGTCGGCATTGACCCTGAACAACACGCTGACTGCGGTCGGTGATTACGCGTTTTCGGGTTGTGCCTCATTGGAAGGTGTCGCTCTGCCCAATACCGTGACCGAGGTGGGCGCTTATGCCTTCTCCTTCTGCGGAAAGCTGAAGAGCATCATTCTTTCCGAAAATCAAACGGCACTCAAGCCGCACACCTTCTACAAGTGCGCATCGCTTGAGACGGTCGCGGTACCGAACAGCATTAAAAGTATTGGGAAATACGCGCTCATGGATTGCTCTGCGCTTTCATCGGTCTCCATCGGAAATGGGTTAGAGACGATCGAGATGAATGCCTTCAACGGTTGCTCGTCCGTGACGTCGATCACCGTCAGCGAGGAAAACCGATCCTATCGCGCGGTCTGCGGTATTCTTTATAACCGCCCGACTACCGAGATTCTCTACATTCCCGCAAGGCTGACGGGGAACATCGTAATTCCCGACGGTGTCAATTCCATCGATTCCTCTGCTTTCGCGGATCAGAGCGGCATCACGTCTTTGACCGTTCCCAAGTCGGTTGCCTCCATAGGTGGAAGCGCATTTGCGGGCTGTACCGCACTTGAGAGCGTGACCTTTGCAGAGCCGAAGGGCTGGAAATCGGAAAATATCGCGATCAATGCGGCGTCCCTACAGGATCCCGCGACCGCGGCACATTTTCTGACCGAACAATATTCATACGGAGCTTGGAAGAGAAGCTAAAAATAGGCGATCGCCGCAGAGAGAACCCTTTGCGGCGGTCGCTTGTGGTTTATTTTGGAGTTCGTTTTGCGTTGGAGGGAGATTTGCCCGTGATCTTGCGGTAGGCACGGTAAAAGACCGAATAATCACGGAAGCCAACGAGCTCCGCAACCTCTGTGGCGGGGGATCCGTCCTCCAGAAGCTGCTCGGCGTGCGCGATCCGCTTGGTCGTGAGATAGGAGAATACCGAGATTCCCGTTTGCGCGCGGAAGGCGTGGCAGAGGTGGTATTTGCTGACAAAAAAGTGACGAGCGACCTCCTCGAGCGTGATCTCCTGCTTGAGGTTTTGGTTAAGATATTGCATGACGTTGCTCACCCAATCGTTTTCATGGCTTTTCGGCTTGTCGGGCTTGAGAAAGGAGAGCAAGAGGAGGATCTGGTTGATCGAGGTGCGCAGAATGGTTTCTGCACGTGTGGGACAGCTTGGACTAATTTCCGTGTCTGAGATGAAGTTATAGTCGATTATGCGGAACTGTGAGGTGATCTCCTCACTTACTGCCTCCTGTGGGAAATACACACCCATTCCTTGCTTTTGCGAGGACAGAATGGAAAGCTCGTTGCTTGCGTCAAGAAGAATGTCATTTGAAAAGTGAATGACGTAGCGCTCGTAGTCGTGCTCTCTTTTGGGGCAGACGTAGTGATATTCGTATGGGCGAAGCAACAGGACGGTGTTTGGCAGGAGAGGATATTCCATACCTTCCACAATATAGTTCCCTTCGCCTCGCACGACGTAGATCAATTCAAATCCGCTGTGCGAGTGGCGTTCAAAGCTTTTGGGGTCGGGGGCTTGGTTGTAGGAGTGAGCGTAATTCAAACGCCCGTATTTTTGTGTGATAAATCGTTTCATGAGGGGATCTTCCTCCGTGCGGTTGTGTTCTTTTTTTATTAGTATATCATATTATAACAATATTTGCAATATTTTTTGCAATAGTTGCAATTGAATTTGCAAAAAAATAATAATATAATGAAATCAAAGCAGGGAAGCGCGTCCGTATGGCAATGCTTTCCGTGCAAAAAAAGAAAGGATACAAGAATTATGAAGCTTGGAGCACAGTTGTATACCGTCCATGCGCACCTCACCACTCCCGAGGATATGCGCGATATTTTCTTCAAAATGAAAGAGATCGGCTACGAGAACGTACAGCTTTCCGGACATAAGGTTACAGATCCCGAGATCATCCGTGATATCAGCCGCGAATCCGGTATGGATATTGTGATCACCCATACTCCCGCCGACCGTATTTTGAACGATACCGAGGCGGTTATCGCGGAGCATAAGCTCTTCGGCTGTCCCGTTGTCGGCTTGGGCGGAATGGCAAAGGAATACCGCACCGGAGCAGAGGGCGCGGAAAAATTCGTCGCGGATTTTACACCCGCAGTTGAGAAGATCCGGGCGGCAGGACTTCAGTTCGCTTACCATAACCACGCATTTGAGCTGGAAACACCTTACGACAGCGAGAGAAGCGTGTTCGATTACCTGATCGAAACCTGTAAGACCTGGCTCTTCACCGCAGATACCTATTGGATCAAGAAGGGCGGACAGGACGTTGAGACCTACCTGCGCAAGATCGGTTCCGAGCGACTCACCAACGTCCACTATAAGGACATGGCGGCAGACGAGGAGAAGAGCATTTGCGCTTGCGGCGACGGAATCCTTGATTTTGCGCATTTAACCAAGGTCTGTGAGGAGCTTGGCGTTGAGAATATTCTTGTTGAGCAGGATAACGCATCAAAATGCGAGGGCGGCGACGTTGCGCAGATCACAAGGAGCTTTGCGCATCTCCGTCCCATCATTCCCATGGAAAAATAAGGAGGAAAGACTATGGCGAAATTTTTAATTTCCGCATTTGCAGACGAGGCGTGTGACGCGCTCGAAGGTCAGATCAAGGCACTTCACCGCAACGGTCTGCATTGCATTGAGCCCCGCAGCATGAGCGGCAACGTGATCAAGAAGAACGACGAGGAGCTTTACGCCATTCGCGCACAGCTCGATGCGGCAGGCATCACCGTTCCGTCTCTCGGCTCTCCCATCGGTAAATTCGAGATCACGGAGGATTTCGATCTGCACCTCGCAGAATTTGAGCGTGCGCTCCGTGCGTGTGAGATCCTCGGCACAAAGCGTATGCGTATTTTCAGCTTCTTCGTTAAGCAGGATCAGCTCGCGCAGTACCGCGATGAGGTCATGCGCCGTATGACCGTTCTCCTCGAGAGAGCGGATAAGGCAGGTGTAACACTCTGTCACGAAAATGAGTCTCATATTTACGGTCAAAACCCCGCAGAGGTCAAGGATCTGCTCGATACGCTGCCCGGTCTGCGCGGCATCTTCGATGCGGCAAACTACGTCCGTCACGATCAGGATCCCATCAAGGGCTTCGAGGCAACGGCGGATAAGCTGGAATACATCCACGTCAAGGATGCACTCTTTTCGGATCACTCCATGATCGCGGCAGGAGAGGGCAACGGACAGTACAAGGAGATCCTCTCCCGTGTCGATCGCATGACCGACCGCACGATCGTTCTTACGGTCGAGCCGCATCTCTATCTCTTTGATGCGTACAAGAAGATCGACAAATTGGAATTGAAGCATAACCGTGTGTTCAATACCTCGGACGATGCGTTTGACTACGCGGTAAGCGCACTGAAAAAATTGCTCGCTGAGATCGGTCATCCGATCGTAAACGGCGAGGGCTGAAAAGGAGAATAAAAATGGAAAAGGTAAGATACGGTATTATCGGATGTGGTAACATGGGTACCGGTCACGCAAAGAAATTCTTCGCAGGAATGGTCGAGAACAGTGTTCTGACGGCGATCTGTGATCTCAAGCCCGCAAAGATGGAGTCGATCCTGGCACTTGAGGGCTGCACGGTGACCAAGACCTACACCGATTATAAGGAAATGCTTGCAAGCGGCGAGATCGATGCGGTCATCGTAGCTGTTCCGCACTATTCGCATCCTCAATTGACCATTGATGCGCTCAACGCAGGCATTCATGCCGTATGCGAGAAGCCCGCAGGCGTTTACACCAAGCAGGTCAAGGAGATGAATGCGGTTGCAGAGAAATCGGACAAGCTCTTTACCATGATGTTCAACCAGAGAACCAACTGCGTTTATCGCAAGATCCGCGAGATGATCCGGGATGGCGAGCTTGGTGAGATCAAGCGTGTCAACTGGATCGTCACCGACTGGTACCGTACGCAGTTCTACTATGATTCGGGTGATTGGCGCGCGACCTGGAGAGGCGAGGGCGGCGGTGTCCTGTTCAATCAGTGCCCCCACCAGCTCGACCTGCTTCAATGGGTCACCGGTATGATGCCCAAGCGTGTTCACTCCTTCTGCCATTTCGGTAAGTGGCATGACATCGAGGTTGAGGACGACGTGACCGTTTACATGGAATTTGAAAACGGTGCTACGGGCGTGTTCGTCACCTCTACCGCCGATACCCCCGGTACCAACCGTCTTGAAATCATGGGTGAGAAGGGTAAGATCGTTTGCCAGGAGGACAAGACGCAAAAAATCTTCAAGTTCTTCAAGCTTGCGGTCAACGAGCGCGACCATTGCAAGACCTCCAAGGAGGGCTTCAAAAATCCCGATTTTGAGGAGATCGACATTGAGACCGATGGCAAAAATCCTCAGCACGTTGGTATTCTGAATAACTTTACCAACGCGATCCTCGGACGTGAGCCGCTCTTCGTAAACGGAAATGAGGGAATTCGCGGCGTTGAGCTGATGGATTCCATGCTGCTCTCCACATGGCTCGGCAAGACCGTCGAGCTTCCCATTGACGACGACCTCTATCTTGAGGAGCTGAACAAGAGAATTGCAACGAGTCGCGTCAAGGAGGCAGTTGATATCGTGATCGACACTGAGGGAAGCTACGGCTCCACGAGGTCCTGACCGATACGGTTGACTGCCATCAGTCAAAAAAATGTAAAAACAGTCGAAGCAGACGGAAGGTGAGGTTGTTTTTATGAAAAATACTCTTCGAGTAGCACTCATTGGATGTGGCGAGATCTCGGGAAATCACATCGGGGCAATTCTCGCCGCGGGTGAGGATCTGTGCGCACTTTGCGATATTCTGCCCGAGCGCGCGAAGCAAAAGGCAGAGAAATACGGCTTGTCGGATGTGTTGGTCTACACCGATTATCTGAAAATGCTGGATGAGGTCAAGCCCGACGTCGTTCATATCTGTACTCCGCACGATCTGCACGCACCCATGGCGATCGCGGCACTTTCCAAAGATATCAACGTCCTTTGCGAGAAGCCGCTCTGCATCAGCCTCGAGCAGCTTGCGGACCTGCGTAGCGCGGCGAAAAACAGTCACGCGACACTTGGCGTGTGTCATCAAAATCGTTTCAAACCATCCATGGTTGCGATCAAGAAAATGGCGGAGAGCGGCGTGATGGGGGCATTCGGCAGTGTTGTTTGGAAGCGCGACGAAAATTATTATGCCTCGGGCGAATGGCGCGGGACGTGGGAGCATGAGGGCGGCGGTGTCATGATCAACCAGGCACTGCATACGCTCGACCTGCTCCAATGGATCTGCGGTATGCCCACGCACGTGATCGCCTCGGTCGGCAACTGGACGCATAGGGACTGTATTGAGGTCGAGGATACGGCGAGTGCGAGATTTGAAACGGCAGAGGGACTTCCCATCAACTTCTTTGCAACGACCTCCGCGGGTGCGAGTCTCCCTATTTCGGTGCAGCTCACCCTGGCGGACAAGAAAAAGATCTGCGCGCAGAATCACATACTGACCGTTGATGACGAGATCGTCGCGCTGCCAAAGCGCGAAGGCGTGCTTCAAGGCAAAGAGGTCTGGGGGAGTGAGCATGCAGTGCTGATTGCGAAATTTTATCAGTGCCTCAAAACGGGTGAGAAATTCCCGATCGATTTGGAGGAGGGTAGCCGAGTCGTTCGGCTCATCCTTGCCATGTACCGCTCCAACGGTGAGCGTATCGAGATCCCAAACTAAAAAGGAAAGGAAACTGAACCTATGAAAATGACGTTTCGTTGGTATGGCGAGGGAGATAGCATTCCGCTTTCCTATATTCGTCAGATACCGAACATGAGCGGTGTTGTAACCGCGGTTTATGATATCCCCGTGGGTGAGGTATGGCCCATGGATCGCATTTTGCGACTCAAATCGCTTTGCGACGAGAACGGACTTGAGATGGAGGTCATCGAGAGCGTTCCCGTGCACGAGGACATCAAGCTCGGTCTCCCCACGCGTGACCGTTATATTGCAAACTACGCAGAGACCATCCGTAATCTTGGTAAGGTCGGTGTCAAGTGCATCTGCTACAACTTTATGCCCGTATTCGATTGGCTTCGCACCAATCTCCACACCGAGGCAGAGGACGGCTCCAACGCGCTTTCCTACAATCATGAGGAGCTGATGCGTCTCGATCCTCACAATCTTCATCTCCCCGGTTGGGATGAGAGCTATACCTCGGACGAGCTCAACGCGCTTTTGGACGCATACAGCGGCATGAGCCACGAAAAGCTTTTTGAGAATCTCGTTTATTTCCTCAACGGAATTATGCCCGCGTGCGACGAGGCAGGCATTAACATGGCGATCCATCCCGATGACCCGCCGTGGGATATGTTCGGTCTTCCCAGAATCATCACGGGTCCCGCAAGCTACCAAAAGCTCTTTGCGGCAGTCCCCAATCCGCATAACGGTATCACGCTCTGCACGGGCTCTCTCGGCGCAGGACGCGACAACGATATGGTCAAGATGGCGGCAGAGCTTGCAAGCCGTAGTTATTTTGTGCATCTCCGTCAGATCAAATTTGCAGGGGAATTGGACTTCTGTGAGTGCGGACACATGACAGATGCGGGAAGCCTGGATATGTACGGCATTGTCAAGGCACTCGTTGAAAACGGCTTTGACGGCTATGTCCGTCCCGACCACGGCAGAAATATCTGGGGCGAGGACGGCAAGCCCGGCTACGGACTTTATGACCGCGCGCTCGGTGCATGCTATCTGTCCGGTCTTTTTGAGGCTGTCGAGAAGGGACTTGGTAAGTAATTATGCTGTTTACCTGCAACGCGGGCTCGCGCCCCTCATTCGCGAAGGATCCCGCCGTAGTCCACCTTGGAGATTCGTATTTTCTGTATTTCAGCGGTTATCAAGTGCTCGACGGTAAGGAAAAGCTCGTCGTCGGCATTGCTCGCTCGAAGGATATGGAAAAATGGAATTTTGTTGATTTCATGCCGCTGACACAGCCGTGCGAGGCAAACGGTGTCGGTGCGCCCGGAGCGTATGTTGAGGATGGCAAGGTCCATCTCTTCTATCAGACCTACGGCAACCGTGAGCGTGATGCCATCTGCCATGCGGTGTCTACGGATGGAATTCATTTTGAGAAGGATCCCACCAACCCGATCTACGCGCCTACCGACGATTGGTGCTGCGGTCGCGCGATCGATGCGGACGTTGTTGCTTTTGACGGTAAGCTCTTTCTCTATATTGCCACCCGAGATCACGAGTACAAGATCCAAAAGCAGGGCTGTGCCTATGCGCCGCTTGGATCGGGCTATTCCCGTGATACCTGGACGCAGGCGATCAACGCGTCGGTGCTGGCGCCTGAGCTCATTTGGGAGGGGAAGTGCATTGAGGCGGCGGCAACACTTGTGCATGAGGGTAAGATCTATCTCTTCTACGGCGGCTCCTACAATTGTACACCACAGCAGATCGGATATGCGGTATCCATGGACGGTGTGCATTTCGTCAAGCCGCAGAACGAGCCGTTTATCAGATGCGGCGGCGAGGGAGATTGGAACGCCTCCGAGTCGGGTCATCCGTATGCTTTTGTCGACGAGGACGGAAGCTGTCATCTCTTCTATCAGGGTTCGCCTGACGGAGGAAAGACGTGGTTCCTTTCCCGCTGCGAGCTTGGCTTTACGGACGGTGTCCCGTTCGTAAAAAAATATTATAATGAAAAAACGGAGTAAAATATTATGAAGTTACCTTTTCAAGTAGATCTTTCGGATAAGGTTGCGGTCGTTACGGGCGCGGGCGGAATTCTGATGAGTGAGTTTGCGCGTGCGCTGGCAGCCTGCGGTGCAAAGGTTGCCCTCCTTGATATCAACGGAGAGGCTGCAGAAAAGATCGCGGCGGAGATCGGTGAGAATGCAATGGCAATTACCACCAACTGCCTCGATAAGGCAAGCATTCAGGCGGCAAAGGAAGCGGTCGTTGCCAAGTTTGGCAAGGTCAATTTTCTCATCAACGGTGCGGGCGGAAACAATCCCCGCGCGACCTGCGACAATGAGATCATGACCCCCGATACCGACGTTGCAAAATCCTTCTTCGATCTGGAGGAGAGCGGAATCAAGTTTGTGTTCGACCTCAATATCACCTCTGCATTCCTCGTCACGCAGGTATTTGCGGAGGATATGGTAAAAACGGGCGGTAATATTATCAATATTTCGTCCATGAACGCCTTCCGTCCCCTCACCAAGATCCCCGCATACAGCGCGGCAAAGGCAGGCATCTCCAACTTTACCGAGTGGCTGTCGGTTCATTTCGCCCCCTGCGGAATTCGTGTCAACGCCATCGCTCCCGGCTTCTTTGTAACCAATCAGAACCGCGGACTCCTCTTCAACGAGGACGGCACGCCCACCGCGCGCACGGGTAAGATCCTCGGCAGCACGCCTCAGAAGCGATTTGGTGAGGTCTCGGATCTTATCGGTACGCTCCTTTGGCTTGCAGACGATAACGCAAGCGGCTTTGTAACCGGTGTCGTAATTCCCGTCGACGGCGGCTTCAACGCGTACAGCGGCGTATAAGACAATCAAAAAGGACAGAGATCTTTCTCTGTCCTTTTTTGTGGAAAAAGAGGAGGGCATCGCACCCTCCTCTGTAAAATTCAATTAAACGCTGACGTCCTCTGCAACCTTGTAGAGGTGCTCGATCTTCGCGCGTCTCTTTGCGCAGAGATCCTTCATGGATTGGATCTCCTCGGCGGTAAAGCGGTCGAGATCTCCGTCCTTGAGCTTGTTCTTGTACATACGGTCAACGATGAGTGCGTATGCGATATCAACGGGACCAACCTCGCCGTTGTTTTGGCACATTACGATGTTGCTCTTGCCCTCGAGGAGAAGCTCGACTGCCATAACACCCATTCTCGAAGCGAGCGCACGGTCGCGAACCGTGGGTCTGCCGCCGCGAATGATATGCGCCAGGCGTGCGAACTTGGTTTCAATACCTGTCTTTTCCTGAATACGCTCTGCAAGCGTTTCGGAATAGGGCGTTCCGTCGGGATTGGTCACACCCTCTGCAACAACGACCAGCATACTGCGCTTGCCCGCGTTTCTGGTCTCGGCGATCTTCTTGAGTGCCGCCTCCTCGTCGAAGGGCATCTCGGGGATCGCAACCGCGATCGCACCGCTGGAGATCGCCGCGTAGAGCGCGATCTGTCCGCAGTCACGTCCCATGACCTCAACGACGTTCAGACGTGCGTGAGACTCACAGGTGTCGCGAAGCTTGTCGAGAATTTCCACGGTGGTGTTGATAGAGGTGTCAAGACCGATGGTGTAATCGGTTGCCGTAATATCGTTATCAATGGTACCGGGAATACCGATGGAAGGGATCCCGCGGAAGGTCATGTCGGTCGCACCGCGGAAGGTTCCGTCGCCGCCGATACAGATCAACGCGTCGATATGGTTCTCGCGACAGGTAATGACAGCCGTTTTCTGACCGTCCTCATATTTGAATTCGGGGCAACGGCTGGAGTAGAGCACCGTTCCGCCAAGAGAAACGATACCGGAAACAGACTGACGGGTCAGGGGAATGATGTCTCCGTTGATCAGTCCGGT
>JAFTJB010000086.1 GCA_017456625.1 Clostridia bacterium | reverse complement strand
GCTGAGCAGATGAAGAACGTCATCATCGCGTATGAGCCCGTTTGGGCGATCGGTACCGGCCTGACCGCTACCCCCGAGCAGGCAGAGGAGACCTGCGGCGTGATCCGTAAGACCCTCGTTGCAATGTACGGTGAGGACGTAGCAGAGGCTACCACCATCCAGTACGGTGGATCTATGAACGAGAAGAACGCGGCAGAGCTTCTTGCAAAGCCCAACGTTGATGGAGGCCTTATCGGCGGCGCTTCCCTCGTTGCAGAGAAATTCACCGCAATCGTTGACGCTGCACAGTAAGGGACGATTATATAGCGGGGGAAAGGTAAAACTTTTTGGAAAAAAGTTTTCCCTTTCCCCCGCACCCCCAAACCCTTTCAAAAACCTTAAAAGGAGAAGGGTAGCCCAAAATCGGGGGATAAAGAAGGAATTTTTGTAGGCAATTACGGCGACTATTGGAGGCGGGCTTGCCCGCTTTTTGCAAAAAGTTTTCCCTTTCCCCCGCACCCCCAAACCCTTTCAAAAACCTTTAAAAGGAGAAGGGTAGCCTCAAATTGGGGGGATAACGAAAAAACAATAAAAAAGAAAACTGCCACCGGGTAGCACGCTTCCGTATCGTTAGGTCATAGAAGATACGGACAGGGTGCGTTTTTTTGTGGCAGAAAGGAAAGTTATGAAGCGCTTTTACAACCCGATCGCAAATCTCACAAAATTCGAGTGGGCACTGTGGCTCAGCTCGGTCACGGTCGTCGCGCTTGCCTTCTTCTTGGGCGGCAGGATGGGCGTGATATCCTTTATCGCATCCTTGCTTGGCGTTACGGCACTGATCTTTGTTGCAAAGGGCGACGTGACGGGGCAGTTTATTTTGGTGTTCTTTGCCCTGCTGTACGCGTGGGTGTCGTGGGAGGAACGATACTATGGAGAGATGCTGACCTACGTTGGTATGTCGGCACCTGCCGCGATTTTGGCGATCGTTTCCTGGGTCCGTCACCCCTTCAAGGAGGATGGCTCGGAGGTTGAGATCAATCGCATCCGGGGCAAGGAATACGTGTTTCTATGCTTTTTGACCTTGGTTGTAACCGCGATCTTCTATTTTCTGCTCAAGATTTTGGGAACGGCGCAGTTGCTCGTGAGCACGGTATCGGTCACGACCAGCTTTTTTGCCGCCTACCTGACCTTCCGCCGCAGTCCGTATTATGCCTTGGCGTATGGCGTGAACGACGTGGTGCTCATCGTTTTGTGGATGCTCTCCGCCTTGCGCGATCCCTCGTATTTCTCTATGGTCGCGTGCTTTGTGATGTTTCTTTTCAACGATCTCTACGGATTTTTCAATTGGCTCCGTATGCAAAAGAGACAGGCTGGGGATAGATGATAATTTTGGCTTGTGGATTTTGACTTCGTTCTTGACATTCGCCTTGGTTTGGATTATAATAAGGTAAATGACAATGCAAAGGAGCTACGTGTATGAAGCTTGAATTTTTGGGAACGGGTGCGGCAGACTATGATCTTGAGCGCGACTCCGCTCTTGCCGAATTCCGCCGTTTTTCGAGTATGATGATCAACGATGATCTGCTGATCGATCCGGGTCCGCATATTTTCCATTATGCCGAGACATTTGGAAAGGAGCATTTGTTTGACAACCTCAAGACCGTGATCATCACCCATTCGCACGAAGATCATCTCGATCCCGAGAGTGTCAAGCGGCTCTCCGCGCTTTGCCCCGACTGCGTATTCGCGGGCAATGCCGTGAGTTTGGAGGTTCTCCAAACGGCGGGCGTAGAGGTGAATTACCGCGTGCTCACCCCCTTTGAGCGCTATGAATTCGGGAATGCCGTGATCGTTCCCATGTATGCCAACCACTTTACAGGGCGCTACGATGAGCAGCCGCTTCTGTATTCTGTTGAGCTGGAAGGGAAGAAGCTTTACTATGGCGCTGATACGGGCTGGTTGCCTGCGGCGACATGGGAATACATCAGCACCCAACAGTACGACGCGATGATATTTGAGCTGACCGTCGGTGAGGCATCCTACGATTATCGCATCTTTACACACATGGGCACGGATATGCTCAAGATCATGCTTCGCACCGTCACGCACCGTGATAGACACTACAACGCAACCAATTTCGGCTGCAAATTTTTCACCACGCATCACGCGAGAACGCTGCATCCCGATCATGCAACGCTTGCCGCAATGCTTGCGCCCTTGAATGTGCTGCCCGCGTATGACGGATTTATCACGGAGATCTGAATAGAAAAAAACGACTCATATGAGTCGTTTTTTCTATTCCTCGTTTTTGCGGAACTCGGAGGGGGAGCAGCCCATGAGGTCCTTGAATACGCGATTGAAGGAGCGGATGCTTTGAAAGCCGCTGTCCATGGAGATATCGGTGAGAGTTCGCTCGGTCGTGCGGAGCAGATGGAGCGCGTGCTCACAGCGGTAGTGGTTGAGGGTGGTCTTGAAATTCATGTGCAGAGTCTGACAGAACACGCGAGAGAGGTAATCGTAGGAGTAGCCGAGCTTCTGCGCGATAGAGGTGAGGGTAAGATCGGTCGTATATCCTTCCTCGATGCATTCGATCACCTTGCCGATCAGGAGACCGTCGGTGTTGACGGACGCGAGCGGCTGTTGATTGAGAAATTCGTCGAAAATGGCATAGAGACATGCCTTGAGTCGGAGCAGGGGGGGCTTCCCAACGGCGGTATGCGCGCGGAAGGGGAGGAGATCGCAGATCAAATTTTGACGGATAAAGGACTCCGCTTCCACAGAGAGCCTGAAAAGGTAGTCGTTCGGTGTGCCGCTTTGAAATTGCTTTGCGGCACTCTCCGCGTAATGTGCGGAAAAGACGATCACGAGGCATTCGCTCTGCGGTCTGATGCTCATAGAATGGGAGGCGTATGGAGGGACAAGAACACAATCTCCCCGTTGCAGACGGTAGGAACGGTCGTTGACTCCCACCGAGGCACCCTCTCCCATGGAGTAAATAAATTCAAAGCCCTTGTGAAAATGCGGGGGATAGTCTACCTGCTCGTAAATAAAGGCGTTGTAGACGTTTCCGACGGAATTGTGTATCTGATGATCAAACATAGTAAGCCTCCCGAAAAGTCGAATTCTGGCTAATATTATACAACTTTTTTCTTGAATTGTCAAGAGTTTTGAGATAGCATATAATCAGATACGGAGAGAGGAGGTGCCGCGCATGACGGGACGCGTGTTTTCGATAGAAGAATTTTCAACCTTTGACGGTCCCGGGATCCGCACCACGGTGTTTTTTAAGGGATGTCCCTTGAAATGCGTGTGGTGTCACAATCCCGAGGGGCAGAGCGGTGGAGTCGAATATATGAGAAGCCCCAACGGCTGTACGGGATGCGGTGCGTGCCTTGCTGCGGGCGCGAAAAGAACGGGTATGCCATGTCTTTGTGAGGAGAGCGTTGTTGCCTGTCCCAACGGCTTGGTACGCCGCGTTGGCATTGACTATACTCCCGAGGAGCTTGCAAAAAAACTGACCAAAAACGCGCGGATTTTGCAGGGCAGTGGTGGCGGCATTACCCTTTCAGGCGGAGAGCCGCTGATGCACGCGGATTTTATCTGTGCCTGCGCGCCGCTTTTGGGAGAGCTTTCGGTGGCGCTTCAAACCTGCGGATACGCGGACGGCGAGATCTTTGCGCGCGTTTTGGAGGTCTGCGATTTCGTTTTGTATGATCTCAAGCTTGCAGACAGTGCGGCACACCGCAAATATTGCGGCGTTGGAAACGAACGCATCCTGCAAAACTACCGTGCCTTAGCAAAAAGCGGAAAGAAATTCGTCACGCGGATCCCGCTCATTCCCACGGTAACGGATACCGAAGAAAATCTGGAGGCGTTGGCGCAATTCATCTCCTCCTGCGGGGTGGATTACGTGGAGGTATTGCCCTATAACAAGCTGACGGGGAGCAAATACAGGTCGCTCAGGCGCCGCTATGAGCCGAATTTTGACGAGGCGCGGGAGAACAATCTCGGCTATGAGATCTTTCGCCGCTATGGGATCACTGCCAAAAAAATGTAAGGAGAATTGATATGACAGAGCTTGTAAAGAGACAGTTGGATCTGCTGAGAAGCAGGGAATACAGAAACGCGCGCGTGGACGTGAAGCGTGATGTCGCTTACGCCGTCCCCGAGCAGCTCTCTCCGATCATGCAGAGCGCAGATCGCTTTTGCGCCGCTCTTGCGGAGCAGGAGCCGCTGTTTCACGGTGAGGATCTCTTTGGATTTAACCGATATACCAAGGAGCTCTGCACTCCAATGCCCGTCGGAGCGCATTTCGGAAATCTGACCGTGGATTATCCCACGGTGCTTGCAGGCGGTCTTGGTGGGATTTTGCGTAGCATTGATGAGAAATACGCAACGGCAGACGAGATCGCGCGGGAATTTTACGATAGTGTTCGTACCTGCTTTGCCGCATGTGAGCGCAACGTAAATGCATACCGAGAGGCGGCAAAAGTACGAGGAAACGACCGCTTGGCAAAGGCTCTGGAGCAGGTGCCGATGAAGGGTGCGCGTGATTATTACGAGGCACTCATCACGGTTCGTTTTATGCACTATATCCTTCGCATCAATCGCACCATGCACATCGGTCTCGGTCGCGTTGATCAATATATGAAGCCTTATTTCGATGCGTCGGTCAAAAACGGCGTTACGGAGATAGAGCTTCTTGAGTTGACAGAGCTCTTCTTCATTGCGATGAACCTCGATACCGATCTTTACGAGGGCGTACAGCAGGGAGACAACGGACAGAGTATGGTGCTGGGCGGTATTGACAAGGAGGGAAGGGATATGTTCCGGGCGTTGAGCGAGGTCTGCCTTGCCGCGTCGCAGGAGCTTTGCCTGATCGACCCTAAGATCAATCTCCGTGTCAATCGGAATACACCTCTCTCGCTTTACGAAAGGGGAACACAGCTCACCAAGCAGGGCTTGGGATTCCCGCAGTATTGCAACGACGACGTCATCATTCCCGCTATGCTTGCATGGGGCTATGATGAGGAGGATGCTTACAATTATTCGATCGCCGCGTGCTGGGAGGTGCTCCCGTCCTACAACGGTGCGGATTACCCCAACGTGGTGACCATGAATTTCCCGCTCGTGGCAGAGCGCGCGATTTACAGAGCACTGCCCGAGGCAAAGAATTTTTCTGCGTTGCAGTCTGCCTTTGTTGAGGAGCTCGGGGCGGAGTTTGCGGTCTTGCAAAAGGAGAAAGGACGTTACGCTCCCGCGGCGCTGCTTTCGGCGTTTATCAGACCTTGCATTGAGCGTGGAAGAGATATTTTTGCGGGTGGCGCGAAATATTATAACTACGGCGTACACGGCGCGGGTATTGCCAATGCGGCAGATGCGCTGTATGCGGTCAAGCGTGCGGTGTTTGAGGAAAAGAGTGTTGCCGCGCAGGAGATCCTTGACGCGATGCGTGCGGATTTCGTCGGTCACGAGGCACTTCGCGCAAAGCTTTTGGCATACCCCAAGATGGGATGCAACGAGGATGCGGTAGACGAGGTCGGATGCTTTATAATGGATGCATTCTGCTGTTGCCTAAAGGGAAAAAGGAACAATCGCGGCGGCATTTACCGCCCGGGAACGGGCAGCGCCATGGAGTATCTTTGGTCTGCGGCAAGGGTTGGCGCGCTTCCCGATGGAAAGCGTGCACAGCAGCCCTATCCCTCCAGCTTCTCGCCCTCTCTGACCGCACGCACGGACGGACCGCTTTCCGCGATCCAATCCTTCACCAAATTCGACATGAAGCGCATTGCCAACGGCGGTCCCTTTACCATGGAGATCCACGATACGGTCTTCCGCAACGAGGAGGGGGAGCGCAAGGTCGCTATGCTCGTCAAGTCCTTCATCGATCTCGGCGGACATCAGATGCAGCTCAATGCCGTCAACCGTGAGCGCCTTCTGGACGCGCAGAAGCACCCCGAAAATTATCCAAACCTCATCGTTCGTGTGTGGGGCTGGAGCGGATACTTCAACGAGCTTGACGTCAACTTCCAAAACCACATCATCAGCCGTTGCGAGTTTACGGTTTGAATAAAAAAGAAGAGCACTTTTTTGGAAGTGCTCTTTTTTCATTCAGGCTTTGACACGCAATGCCGCGACCTTGTCGGCGTTTGGCGTGACGATACAGGACCAATTGGTGTGATAGATCACAAAGCCGGGCTTGGCTCCCGCAGGCTTTTTGACGTTCTTGACGAGGGTATAATCTACCTCGACGTTTTGTCCGTCCGCACCCTTTGAGAAGCAAGCCGCGATCTCTGCCGCTTCGGTAAAATCGCGTTCGGAGGGCTCGGTGCCGCCGCAAAGCATAACGGCGTGCGAGCCGGGCATGCTCTTGACGTGGAACCAATAGTCGGTTTTGCTTGCGAGTCTGTGCGTGATATACTCGTTCTGGATGTTGTTTTTGCCGCACAGCACGGTGTATCCGCCGCTCGTTTGGAATTTTGCCACTGTCGGCGCGCTCATCTTTTTGGATGCCGTGTAGTGCTTCATGCGAGAGGCATATCCGCTACGGTAGAGCTCGTCGCGGATCTCGGAGAGGTCAGCGGCGGTCTCGGCATTGGTGAGGGAAACGAAAACGCTGTCAACGTAGCGTAATTCCTCCTCGCCCAGGGCAATCTGGCGTGCCAATTCGATCTTGGCAGTTTTGGATTTATTGTATTTTTTGTAATAGACCTGCGCGTTGGCGGAAGGGGAGAGACGAGCGTTCAATTCGATCTCGCGTGTCCCATAGGTGCCGTCCTCGCGGTAGTCCTCGTAGTCGGTCAGCTCTGCTTTGGTCTGTCCGCGCGAGAGCAGATAGAGGTTGGCGGTAATGAGATCGGCGCATTTTTTGTATTCCTCACCCTTTTCGCAAAGTGCAAGCTCCGCACGCTGAAGCTCGAGCTTTTTGCGCAGGCGGGCATCGGTGTTGGTGAGGATGCGAAGAATATCCGATGCGCGCTGACGGATGTGGTTTTCGCGGTCACGGGTATGGAAAAAGGTGTCGAGAAGCTCTCCGACGCTTTCAAAATGGCGCAATTCAAGCTCGGCTCCGTAATGGAGCAGCTCGCAAAATGCGTATTCCACGGGCTTGCCGTCGCAAAGAACCATCGTGGGGTTGAAAGCAGTATTTTTGATATATCCCATCATACGGAAAAACTCACGCGAGAGAGCCGCACGTTCACACTGTCCTACACTTGCGTCGGTTCGTCCGCAAGCGCGGAAGGCAATTTCGCGTGCCACGGTCGAGGAGATGCCGAGGAAGGTCGCAGTGATCCATTTGTCGCAGGGGCGGTCGGCGGGAGCCGTTGCGAGCAGAGCGAAAAAATTCTCCTCTGTTACGGTCGTGGGATCGCTTTTGTCCTGCTTTGGAGGAAGCTCGTAGATCATTCCGGGCAGGACCTGCCGCAGGGAAGAGGTGGAAAAATCCACGGTGTGCAGAGCGGCTATGATCTTTTTTTCCTCGCTTGCGAAAATGAGATTGCTGTATTTTCCCATGATCTCGGCAATGAGGTAGCGACGGCAGGGGAAGCCCATCTCGTCGCGTGTCTCAAACTCGAGGGTCGCGACACGCTCAAAGCCCTCCTGACGGACGTCTGCGAGCTTGGCACCTTGCAGGTGCTTGCGCAGGAGCATACAGAGCATGGGGGGGGTGGAGGGATTTTCCTTTTGTTCGGTCGTAAACGCGAGGCGAGGCGCACCGGAGCCTGCGTTGATGGTAAGGCGCTTGCCGCCCTCAATGCTGCGCATCTGCAAAACGATCTCGTCGCGCTCGGGCTGAAAGACCTTTTCCACACGCGCACCGAGCGATTTTTCACGGATCTCCGCGATCACGCAAGCGAGCATACCCGCATCAAAAGCCATGCTTGAGCCCTCCTTTCGCTTGATTTTCTAAAAAATATAAAAATATTATACCACAACCTTGCTTTTTTTGCAATACGGTGTTATAATTAATTCAAGAAACTTTGAAAGAAGGTGTCAGTATGGACCGTACGGTGATCGGAATTGACGTTGGCGGCACGACGACAAAAATTGTAGGCTTCCGCAAGACGGAGGATGGGCAAAAGCTGCTCATCGAGCCGCAGTTCGTTCGCGCAACCGACCCCATGACCTCGATCTACGGCGCGTTTGGAAAATTCACCGCGCAAAACGGCTTGGAGCTTTCGGATATCGACAAGATCCTTATGACGGGTGCGGGCTCCTCCGTGATCGGTCAGAGCATTTATAATCTTCAGTGCACCTCCGTGCCCGAATTTTCGAGCAGCGGAATTGGCGGACTGTATCTCTCGGGGCTTTCCGAGGCGATCGTGGTCAGCATGGGTACGGGTACCGCATTGGTACACGCAAAGAAGAACGGAAGGAAATATGATATCAAGTATCTCGGCGGAACGGGCATGGGCGGCGGAACGCTTGTGGGACTTTCCCGTCGGCTCATTGGCGTGGATACGGTCGAGCACATCGAGCAGCTCTGCGGTGAAGGAGATCTTGACCGCGTGGATCTGCGGATCAAGGATATTTCGCAAACGCACACCTATCACGGCATCAACGAGAATCTGACCGCCGCTAACTTTGGTAAGCTTTCGGACATGGCGACCAACTCGGATCTTGCGCTGGGACTTGCCAACATGATCGCGGAGACCATTGCAATGCTTGCGATCTTTGCCGCACGCAACTATTCGCTCAAGAATATCGTGCTGATCGGCAATCTGACCACCATAGCCCCCATTCGCAGCGCGTTTTTGGGACTTGCGGACAATTTTGGCGTGAATTTTATCATTCCCGAAAACTCGCAATTCGGTACTGTCATCGGCGCCGCCCTGAACGAGGATTGATAAGAAAGGGATATTGGAAAAGGGATATTGAGAGAGGGAACCTCTTGCAAGAGGGTTCCCTCTCTCAAACTCTCTCCCTCCAGAACCTTTCCAAGCAAAAGAAGAGACCGCCCCGAGGGCGGTCTCTTCTTTTGGAAACGCTCTCTCGGAGAGCGTTTCTTTTTTTGATGGGATTATACCGAGATGGTAAAGAATCTAATGAGGAACAGGATTCCGATCGCGAGAACAATAAGGTCGCGCTTCTTGAATCTGCCCGTTGCGATCGCGGTTACGGTGTAAGCGATTGCACCGATTGCGATACCGTTGGAGATCGAGTAGGTCAGGGGCATCATGACGAGGGTCAGGAATGCGGGAACAGCCTCGGTGGGATCCGACATATCGACCTTGGAGAAGCCCTTGAGCATAAGCACGCCGACGTAGATGAGTGCGGGTGCGGTTGCGCATGCGGGAACGATGAGTGCCAGAGGCGTGAGGAAGAGGCAGAGTGCGAAGCAGATCGCGGTTACAACGGAAGCCAAGCCTGTTCTTGCGCCCGCCGCAACACCGGATGCGGACTCAACGAAGGTGGTGCAGGTAGAGGTGCCGAGGAGAGAGCCGGAGGCGGTAGCGATGGAGTCTGCTGTCATGGACGCGTCGATGTTCTGGGGGTCGCCGTTTTCATCGAGCATATCTGCCTGTGCGGCGGTACCGTAGAGGGTGCCGATGGTGTCGAACATATCGACGAGGCAGAAGGTGATGATCAGAACGATCGCGTTGACGACCGCGCTGATACCGCCCGAGAAGACAGAGAAGCCCTTGAATGCGCCGAGGAAGCCAAGCTCACCGAAATCCTTGAATGCCTGTCCAACCGATGCGAAGTCGAAGTTGGGCGCAGTCCAGGTGGTGAGGTAGTAGAGAACGGTAACCGAGAGAATGGAGACGATGATCGCGCTCTTGATGCCCTTCTTTTCGAGAATGGCGATCAGGAACAGACCGAGGAGTGCAAGCACGACGGGAGCGATCGCCTTCCATGCATCGAAGAAGGAAAGCCCGTCGATCGCAGCGTGGAAGTCAAAGAGCTGGACCATGGTGAAGGGGCTTGCTACGATAATGTTAGCGTTTGCAAAGCCGATGAGTGCGATGAAGAGACCGATGCCTGCGGGAATGGACTTCTTGAGGCAGTCGGGAAGGGATCTTGCGATGTACTTACGTGCACCGGTGACCGAGAGGAGCAGGAATACGATACCTGCGATCAGGACGATCAGCAGACCCTCTTGGTATCCCTTGATGGGGTCGAGCATATTGGGGAGAATAAAGGAAACGAAGAAGAAGGGGCAAAGACCTACGCCGCAGGCCTGTGCAAAGGGAAGCTTTGCGTAGAACGCGTAGAGGAGCGTGCCGACAACGGCGGCGAGGAGGGATGCGATGTAAACTGCGTTCCAAAGAGCGCCGCTTACGCCTCCGGTGATCTGGTTGGGCGCGGTGACCACGATGTAAGCCATTGCAAAGAAGGTGGTAAGACCTCCGATGATCTCGGTCTTGACCGAGGAGCCGCGATCGCTGATCATAAAGAATTTGTCGAGCTTTTTGTTCATGATTTTTGTCCTTTCCTTAAAAGATTAATTTCATTTTAGCACAAGACTTGAGGAATTTCAATGTTTTTTTTAAAATAAAACAAAAATTCGATGCTTGAACGGAGACGCGTGAATTTTCTGTGTAAAATGTATTGGAGGGTATTGATTTTTTACGGTAAATCGGTTATAATAGTATGAATAACCATATCGAATGATTTTTGATAGAGTGGAAAGGAGATTTTCGATACGATGGATTTAAAGAAAATGGAGGAGCTCGTCCGCGATGCGGTAAATGATGCAGACCTTCACCCCGACGAGATCCCGTCGATCGACCTTTATCTGGATCAGATCACCAGTCTCGCCGCCGACAAGAGGCGACAGGGCTCGGCGCGCTTTTTTGACCGCGAGCTGACCAAGACCATGATCAACAACTACTCCAAGGACGGCTTGATCGAGCCGATCAAGGGTAAGAAATATTCCAAGGATCATATTTTGCAGATGCTTTTGGTGTATTCGCTCAAGAATACGCTCTCCATCAGCGAGATCAAGCGAATTTTGCAGAATACGTATCAGATGACCGAATACGACAGCGAGATGCTCGAGGAGGTCTATTTGCGCTTTTTGGAAATCAAAGAATATGAGCGTGCGCATGCCTGGGAGGGTGTACAGCGCTTTTTGGAGCGTGAGGAGCTTGACACCGAGCGCGAGAGCGATTTTTTGACCATGATCCTCGGACTTTCCGTCATGTCCTCCTACATCAAGAACATCGTGCAGGCACTCCTGGAGGAGCATTACCTCTACGACGACGAGAAGAAGGAGCTTGAGAAGCGCGAGCGCAAGGAAGCGAAGCGCGCCGAAAAGCAGGCGGCAAAGGCACGCGCGGAGGAGCCCGAGGCGGGTGACGTCGCGTCCGACGCGGAGGAGGAATGATGGATCTTCGTGAGATCAGCACCCCCGCGCTTGCGTATCTTGGAGATTGCGTATTGGAGCTTTGCGTACGCAAGCATCTGATCGAGCAGGGCTTTGCGACCTCGCGCAGCCTCAACGCGGAGGCGTTGCGCTTTGTGCGGGCATCCTCGCAGGCAGAGGCGATGAAGCATATCCTGCCCGCACTGACCGAGACCGAGACAGCCTATTTCCGTCGCGGTCGCAACATCGGTCACACCAACGTGCCCAAAAGCGCAACGGTCAGCGAATACCGCGCCGCCACGGGCATGGAGGTTCTGTTTGGATATTTGCACCTCTCCGACCAAGCCGAGCGGATCGAGGAGCTTTTTCGGATCGGCTATATCAATATCAAACCCGAATAAAGGAGAAACGACATGAATAACCCCAAGATTAAAATTGTAGTCAGAGAATACGGCGAGATGATCGCCGAGCTTTATCCCGAGAAGGCACCCAAAACGGTTGAGAACTTTTTGGGACTTGTTGAGAAGGGCTTTTACAGCGGAATGATCTTCCATCGCATCATTCGCGGCTTTATGATCCAGGGCGGCGGCTACGACGAGAGCTTTGGAGAGAAGGACGCGGAGGCGATCCGCGGTGAGTTCGCCGCAAACGGCTTTGCACAGAACGATATCAAGCATGAGAAGGGCGTGCTTTCCATGGCGCGTACCTCCGACCCCAACTCCGCTTCCTCGCAGTTCTTCATTATGCATGAGAACGCACCCTACCTCGACCGTCAGTATGCGGGCTTTGGTAAGGTCATTGAGGGCGTGGACGTGATCGACAAGATCGCGTGCGTTCCCACGGGGCGTATGGGTTGGTTTGACGACGTACCCAAGACCCCCGTTGTCATCGACAGCATGGAAGTGATCGAGAAATAAGGAGGGAAATCATGAACATCAAATTGCTCAAGCAGTTATCTAAAAACTCGCGCGTTGACGTGGCAGATCTAGCCGTGATGCTCGGCATGACCGAGGATGAGGTGCGCGCGGAGATCGCGGAAATGGAGAACGAGGGATTGATCCGCGGCTACAAGGCAGTCATCGACTGGGACCGCCTCGATAACGCGTACGTATCCGCGATCATTGAGCTCAAGGTCACACCTAAGGCAGGTCTCGGCTTTGAGGACGTTGCCGCAAAGGTTATGCGGTATCCCGAGGTAGAGTCTGTTTACTTGATGTCGGGTGTATATGACTTGAGTGTCGTGGTCAAGGGCAAGACCTTCCAGGAGGTCGCGAAGTTTGTCGCAAAGGAGCTCTCCACCATCGATTCCGTCACCTCTACCGCAACGCACTTTGTGCTTCGCCGCTACAAGGAGCTTGAGGTCGAGCTTCTCGGCTCGGGCAAGGACGAGAGAGGAAGCTACCTGCTGTGATGGATTACGAGCGACTCTTATCCCCGACCGTTCTCGATATCAAGCCCTCGGGGATCCGTAAATTTTTTGATATTGCCGACACGATGAAGGATATCATTTCCCTCGGTGTCGGTGAGCCCGATTTTCCAACGCCGTGGGAGATCCGTAAGGCGGGCATCTTCTCTCTCGAGCAGGGAAAAACGCGCTATTCCTCCAATTGGGGACTCGAGCAGCTCCGCGTGAGCATTTCGAGATATGTAAAAAGAAAATACAACGTCTCCTACGATCCGAAGAGTGAGGTTTTGGTCACCGTCGGCGGCTCGGAGGCGATCGATGCCTGCATTCGCGCGATCACGTCACCGGGGGATGAGATCATCATCCCGCAGCCGAGCTACGTCTGCTATGAGCCCATGACACGCATGGCGGGCGGTGTTCCCGTGATCCTTGAGACCCGTGCGGAGGATGACTTCAAGGTCACGCCCGCACAGCTGAAGGCGCTCATCACACCTCGCACCAAGGCGCTCATTCTGCCGTACCCCTGCAATCCTACGGGGGGCATCATGGAGCGCGAGGATCTGGAGGCGATCGCGGAGGTCTTGCGAGATACCGATATCTTCATTCTTTCCGACGAGATCTATGCTGAATTGACCTTTGGTGATAAGGCGCACGTTTCGATCGCGGAGATTGAGGGCATGCGTGAGCGTACCGTAATGGTCAACGGCTTTTCCAAGACCTTTTCCATGACAGGCTGGAGATTGGGCTATGCCTGCGGACCCGCGCCCGTGATGAAGCAGGTGACCAAGATCCACCAATACGCGATCATGTGCGCGCCCACCACGTCGCAGTACGCGGCGATCGAGGCGCTGGAAAACGGTGACGAGGCGGTTGCCGCAATGAAAGAGGAATACGATATGCGCCGTCGCCTGATCGTTTCGGGCTTCAACGCGATCGGATTGACCTGCCGTGAGCCGAAGGGTGCGTTCTACGCGTTCCCGTGCATACGTTCCACGGGACTGTCGAGCGAGGAATTCTGCGAGAGATTGATCTACGCGGAGCGTGTTGCGGTCGTTCCCGGTACGGCATTCGGCGAGAGCGGAGAGGGCTTTGTCCGCGCATCATATTGCTATTCTACCGAGCACATCAAGGAGGCGCTCCGTCGCATCGAGCGCTTCTTGAAAACGCTTTGATCGGGGCGAACATATTTGAGAGTGGGGAGCTTTTCGAGCGCTTCCCGCTCTTTTTTTGCGAAAAGACATTGATAAAGTCTTTTTGCTCTTCTTGTTAAATACTCTTGACAAGAAAAATGCGAAGTGATATAATATTAAATTATGTAGACGCTTTTTTGAAAAGCAAAGGTAAGAAAGGATTTTGACACAAGACATGACCATTATCGATTTACTCAATCAAAACGCAACGCTGTACGGGAACGAAACGGCGCTGGTGGAGATCAATCCCTGCTTTGAATTGGAGAGCCGTATTACCTGGAAGGAATACTCGCTCATTCAGCCCGAGCCGGGGGAGCCCTTCCGCCGATCGATTACGTGGAGCGAGTTTGAGAAGAAGGCAAATCGCTTTGCAAATCTGCTTCTCACGCGCGGATGCCACAGAGGGGACAAGGTTGCGGTGCTTTTGATGAACTCCATTGAATGGCTGCCGATCTATTTCGGTGTTCTCAAGGCGGGAGCCGTTGTCGTTCCGCTCAACTATCGCTACGTTGCGGAGGAGATCAAATATTGCCTGGAAAAGGCGGATTGCTCGATGCTGGTATTCGGTCCCGAGTTTATCGGACGAATCGAGGAGATCTGCGACCGTTTGCCCAAGGTAAAGAATATGTTTTACGTTGGTGAGGATTGCCCCGTATTTGCGGACAGTTACGATAAGATGATCGCGTATTGCTCCTCGCACGAGCCGCAGATCAGCATTGAGGAGACCGACAATGCGGCGATCTACTTTTCCTCGGGTACCACGGGCTTCCCGAAGGCGATCCTGCACGATCACCGCGCACTGATCCATTCCGCTCGCGTGGAGCAGAAGCATCACGGACAGACGCATGACGACGTATTTCTTTGCATCCCGCCGCTTTACCATACGGGCGCAAAGATGCATTGGTTCGGCTCGCTTTTTGTGGGCGGCAAATCCGTGCTTCTTAAGGGTACGCGCCCCGATTGGATCTTCAAGGCGGTCTCGGAGGAGCGTTGCAGCATCGTTTGGTTGCTCGTTCCGTGGGCACAGGACATTCTCGATGCTATCGATCGCGGAGATCTGCGACTTGAGGAATACGATCTTGATCAGTGGAGACTGATGCACATCGGCGCACAGCCCGTGCCGCCCTCTATGATCAACCGTTGGCTCAAGATCTTCCCGAATCACAAGTATGATACCAACTACGGCTTGTCCGAGTCCATCGGTCCCGGCTGTGTCCATCTTGGTGTGGACAACGTCCATAAGGTAGGCGCGATCGGTAAGGCGGGCTTTGGCTGGCAGGTACGCATCGTGGATGAGCGCGGACACGACGTGGTACGCGGCGACGTTGGTGAGCTTTGTGTCAAGGGTCCCGGCGTAATGAAGTGCTACTACAAGGATGAAAAGGCAACGAACGAGGTCCTGCGCGGCGAATGGCTCTTTACGGGAGACATGGCAATGGAGGACGAGGACGGCTTTATCTTCCTCGTAGACCGCAAGAAGGACGTTATCATCACGGGAGGCGAGAACCTCTATCCCGTGCAGATCGAGGATCACATCCGCCGTCACGAGGCGGTCAAGGACGTTGCGGTCATCGGTCTGCCCGAGCCGAGACTCGGTGAGATCGCAGCGGCGATCATCGAGATCAAGGAGGGATACACGCTGACTGAGGAGGAGATCGCAGACTTTTGTGCGGTGCTTCCCAGATACAAGCGACCCAGACGCATCATTTTTGCAGAGGTACCCCGTAACCCCACGGGTAAGATCGAAAAGCCGAAGCTCCGTAAGATCTACTGCGGAGACAATCTCGTCGCACAGCAGAACGAGATCGAGGCGTAATACGGATCGAAAGAAAGGATTACATACATGAAAAAATTACTCATCGGAAACGCGGCGGTCGCGCAGGGTGCTTATGAGGCAGGCGTGCATCTCGTTTCCTCTTATCCCGGAACGCCCAGCACCGAGATCACCGAGTGCATGGCGACCTATCCCGCAGAGGACGTGTTCGTCGAGTGGGCTCCCAACGAAAAGGTAGCGGCTGAGGTCGTTGTCGGCGCAGCGATCGCGGGCGGACGCGCAATGTCCTGCTGCAAGCACGTTGGTCTCAACGTCATGGCAGACCCCATTTTTACCGATAGCTACATCGGCGTCAACGGCGGCGCGGTATTCTGCGTTGCGGACGACCCCGGAATGCATTCCTCCCAGAACGAGCAGGATTCCCGCCACTACGCAAAGGCATCCAAGATCCCCATGCTCGAGCCCTCGGATTCCGCGGAGTGCAAGGAATACACCAAGGCGGCGTTTGACCTGAGCGAGGAATACGATACCCCCGTGTTTATCCGCCTTTCCACCCGTGTTTCTCACTCGCAGAGTCTGGTAGAGATCTGTGAGCGCGAGGAGCACCCCGTAAAGCCTTACGAGAAGAGCATCCCGAAGAACGTCATGATGCCCGCAATGGCGATCAAGAAGCACGTCATCGTCGAGGAACGCACGAAAAAGCTCGTTGCACTGGCAGAGGATTGCAAATTCAACACCGTGGAGAACAACGGCAGTGAGATCGGCGTGATCACCGCGGGTATCGCGTATCAGTACGCCAAGGAAGCGTTGGGTGACAAGGTCAACTACTGCAAGCTCGGTATGGTTTGGCCCCTTCCCGAAAAGCTGCTTACCGATTTTGCAAAGACCTGCAAGAAGGTCTACGTCATTGAGGAGCTCGATCCCTTCATTGAGGAGGCGTGCCGCAACCTCGGTATGAACGTCATCGGTAAGGAAAAATTCACCATGCTCGGTGAATATACCCCCACCATGATCCGTTCCGTTGTGCTTGGAGAGGCACCCGCACCCTCGGCGGTTTTGGAGGAGGAGATCCCCGCACGTCCCCCTGTGATGTGCGCAGGCTGTCCCCACAGAGGCACCTTCTACGTTCTCAAAAAGCTCGGTCTCACCGTTTCGGGTGACATTGGATGCTATACCCTCGGCGCGGTCGCACCGCTCGCATCGGTGGAT
>JAFTJB010000085.1 GCA_017456625.1 Clostridia bacterium | reverse complement strand
TGCTCGGGAATATCAGCCTTGAGCTTCTTGATCAGCTCCTCAAGGATGGCATCCTCAAATGCGTTTTCTGCCTCGGTTTCGTGTCTCTTAGCGATTTTTGCCTTTACGTCGGCACGGTATTCATCCATCGTATCAAATTCGGAAACATCCTTTGCAAAATCGTCATCCAAAGCGGGAAGCTCGATGTGCTTGATCTTGTGAATAACAGTCTTGAATACTGCTGCCTTGCCTGCAAGCTCCTTTGCGTGGTACTCCTCGGGGAAGGTAACGTTTACGTCGAAGTTCTCGCCGATCTTGTGACCTGCAACCTGCTCCTCGAAGCCGGGGATGAAATTACCGGAGCCGAGCTTAAGGGGATAATCGGAGCCCTTGCCGCCGTCAAATGCAACGCCGTCAACAAAGCCCTCGTAATCGATGGTGCAAACGTCGCCCATTGCGGAAACGGTCTCGTCGGTGCCCTCGATCTCGCGGGAGTTACGCTCGCGAACGGTGTTGATCTCGCTCTCGATCTCCTCGTCGGTTACCTCTGCAACAGCCTTTTCAGCCTCGATGCCTGCGTAATCCTTAATTACCACGTCGGGCTTTACAGCAACCTTTGCGGAAAGAACGACACCGTTGTCATCGATGGAAACAATATCGAACTCGGGCTGACCAACCATATCAAGTGCAGACTCCTTAAGTGCTGCGTCGAATGCATCGGGAAGAACCTCGTTGATTGCATCCTCATAGAAAAATCCCTTACCGTACATCTTTTCGATGACAGAGCGGGGAGCCTTTCCCTTGCGGAAGCCGGGAACGGAAATCTTTCCAACCTGCTTGCGGTAAGCGTTGGAAACTGCCTTGTCAAAGGTCTCCTTGTCAACCGAGAATTCCAGCGTGTATACGCTCTTATCGGTCATTTCGGATTTGATTAAACTCATTTTCATTGTCCTCCAGATATTTTAACATACATCTTATATTGTATAATTTTTTGTCGGTTTTGTCAATAGTTTTTTTTAATTTTTGGAAACTTTACCAAATTCAATCGGGATAAACGGGCATCGGTGCAAAATTCAGATAATCCGCAGCGCAGAGCGTCATATCTATCCCCTCAAATTCCTGCGTTCTCTGTGCGTAATACGCGCCGTGAATGTGTCCGAAGTAGCAGGACTTGATCTCATACTCGTGCAAAAGATCCACGATCTCGCGACATACAAATCCGTTCCAAACGGGAGGGAAGTGCAAAAACACCATAATCGGCAATGCATCCGCATCCTGCGGCTGTAATTTTTTTGCCTCCTCCAGACTTAATCGCAAACGGATCACCTCTCGATTGACGATACGGAGATAATCGGTCGTTCCGACGGTGTTCTGTTGATTTTCCTCCACAAACCAACCGCGCGTTCCGCAAATGATGCAATCCTCAAAGCGATATGCGTTGTTGTATAGAAATCCAATGCTGTGGAGCTCGTGCTTTTCAAAAAAAGCATTCATTTTGGACACGGTTGACCACCAAAAATCATGGTTGCCTTTGCCGATCAGCTTTTTACCGGGAAGAGACTCCAAAAAACGGAAATCCTCCAAAGCATCCTCGATCCGCATCCCCCAGGAAATGTCTCCCGGAATGATCACGGTGTCCTCGGGATCCACGACCGCTCTCCACGTTTTTTCAATTTTGGCTTGGTAGTCTTTCCAACGAGAACCGAATACCTCCATGGATTTACTTCCATCGGAGGATAAATGTAGATCTGCGATCACAAAAAGTGACATCTGTAAAGCTCCTTTGCTTGTATAAGTGAGGTGTGGGTGTGAGATACTAATTCATGTGAAAGAGCAATCTTTCCGTCAAAACTCCTATTTGAAAGGAACGTCAAAATGGAAGACAAGAGAACAAACCATTGCTGCGATCACATCAAGGGCATCAAGTGCAACGTCAAGAACTGCTATTACCATGACTGTGACACCTATTGCACAGCATCGCAGATCGCGGTCGGCCCCAACACCGCACAAAGCTCTACTGATACGCTTTGCGCAACCTTTAAGCCGAAGGAAGACTAAAGGAATATCTGCGCGCGGCATTGCCGATTGGATTACTCCAAACGGCAATGCCGTTTGTGTTTTATCAGCCGAGGTATTCGAGAACAGCGGCAGACATTTCGGTCTTATCCACAACCTTGGTGAAGTTGACCTGACGGTTTGCCAGCCCTGCGAGCGGATAGGGAATTTCGGTGTTGGTCCTTGCGGAAAGCGCATCAAGGGCAGCAAGCTCACTCTCTGCCGCCTCGCCTGCAACAGCAAGATAAACGTCGTTTGCGAATTTGTAGGGACTTGCGGTAGAGTCGATCACGATGGGAAGCGCATCGCCTGTTTCCGCTACGTACTGATTTGCTGCACTGATCGCAACCGCCGTATGGGTATCGGCAAGATAACCATAACGGTCGTAGGTCTCCCGGATGGTCTTTGCGGTCTCTTTCTCGTCCGCATAGTATCCAATAAAGTTTTCCTTGATCTTTGCCATTACGTCATCCTCAACAGAGTATACGCCGTTCTTCTTGAGGGCATCCATATATGCGGCGGTCTTTTCACTGCCTGCGGTAAAGTAAAGCAGGCGCTCAAGGTTGCTCGAGATCAGAATATCCATAGAAGGAGACATGGTAAGATAGAAATCGCGGTTGCGATCGTAGGTGCCCGTCTTGAGGAAATCGGTGAGGATGTTGTTCGAGTTGGAAGCGCAGATCAGCTTTGCAATGGGCAGACCCATCAGCTTTGCAAGATACGCTGCAAAAATGTTACCGAAGTTACCTGTGGGCACACATACGTTGAAGGCATCTCCCATCTTGCATTTGCCCGCATTGAGCAGATCGCAGTAAGCGGAAACGTAATAGACGATCTGCGGCGCGAGACGTCCCCAGTTGATGGAGTTTGCACTGGAGAAGAAGTAGCCCTTATCGTTGAGTGCCTTTGCCATTTCTGCATCGGCAAAAATCTCCTTCACACCGTTCTGTGCATCATCGAAGTTTCCGCGAATCGCACAAACATTAACGTTAGAGCCTGTCTGCGTAGACATCTGTAGCTTTTGCACACGGCTGACACCGTCGACAGGATAGAAGACCATGATCTTGACACGATCAACGTCCTTGTAGCCCTCCAATGCCGCCTTACCGGTATCTCCCGAGGTCGCAACGAGGATCAGAGCCGTACGCTCCTCGCCCGTCTTTACCAATGCGCGAGAGAGCAAACGGGGCATGATCTGAAGCGCCATATCCTTAAATGCCGCCGTAGGACCGTGCCAAAGCTCCAAGCACTCGAAATTATCATGGATATTGCGAAGCGGTGCCGCACCGCCTACGAAGGATTTTTCATCGTATGCGGCAGTGCAATCCGCCAAAAGCTCCTCGTAAGTATAATCAGTCAAAAATTTGGAAAGGATCCTTGCCGCGCGAACGGGGTAAGAGTCCTTGCACATCTCCTCAAGCTCTTTTGCCGTAAGTGAGGGAATCGATTCGGGCACAAACAGTCCGCCGTCGTCCGCAAGTCCTTGCTTGATCACCTGTGCTGCGGTGTTTCTTGCTTTTTCGTTACTTCTTGTGCTTTTGTAAAACATAGTTACATTGACCTTTCTTTTGGTTTTATCTAAAATTATTGATTACAAGTTGATGCTTGCAAACCGATATGCGTTTGCAAAAAAGAGAGCATTGACAAACGATTCCGAATAGCAGTGTGCGAGCAAAAGCTCGGCAAGTCGCTCTAAATCTGCAACTGTTTGGATCTCGGGCGGCATATCCGCTCCGTCCATATCACATCCGAGACACAGATTGTGTTCCAATCCAAGCTCGAGGAAATAGTCGATGTGAGGTAGGAGATCCGCAAGCACAGCTTTCTTATCGTAACGCAGAAAAGAGGGGTAGAGATTGAGTCCAACAACACCGTTACAATGCAGAATTTCCTCCACCTGCCATCTGCGAAGATTTCGAGAAACAGGGCAGACGTCATATGCGTTTGAATGGGTTGCGATAACGGGACGACCGTGTTGCGCGGCGATCTCAAAAATATCCTTCGCCGATCGCTCCGAGGCATGGGAAATATCAAGGATCATACCGCGCTTCAAGGCACGGTCAATCGCGCGCTTCCCAAAATCTGTAAGTCCAACCTCGGTATCATGTGAGCCGCCGATACAGGTTTCCCCCTTCCACAGAGGTGTCAGAAAACGCACACCCATGTTCCAAAGCGTATCCACCCGCATCTCGTCTCCGTTGAAAATTCTCGCATCCTCAATGCCGAGAAAGAAAGCATTTTTGCACATCGGTAAAACAGGGCATTGTGTGACAAGCATTGCTCTGTTGCTTTTGATTGCACTGTCGGATATCAGATTTAGATACATCTTTTTGCATGCGTCCCAACCTTCCTCATTCGAAAGACGGTAGTCCGTCCACAGCGCCATTACCTGAACGCAATTCGGAAATATCTCGGCATTTTCCAATGAAATAGCCAGATTGTTGCGCGTTAGACCTTGCTTTTGGCGATACATTTCATACGCGGTATCACAATGCAGATCAAAAAGCGGGAAGTGCATCAATAAACTCCCTTCATGTGTCGAATCCGCCAGACCTTCGGCTTTTTACCGTTCGGCTGCTTGAGAAGCCAAACCTCGATCACGTCCATTCGCGGCTTTTTGTTGCTTGGATTTTCATAGAGATATTGCTTTGCCGCCTGACGGGTAAACCGTTGCTTATCGCGCTTGACCGCGTTTGAAGGCGGCGGCATCAGATCAATGGTCGAGGGATCGTCATATGTTCTTGTTTTGACCTCCACGAAAGCAAGCTCGCTAAAGCGAGAGGCGATGATATCGATCTCGTAATGTCCCGCGCGGTAGTTGCGCTCCTTTACAGTATATCCGCGCAAACGCAAATAGTTTACCGCACGTTGCTCGCCAAAGTCACCGATCTGCTTTGTCGTTCGTTTTTTCATGCTTTATCTTTGTCCAAAAAACGGATAAACTGCTTGCGGTGGATCGGTGCGGGACCGTGGGCACGAAGTGCATCCATGTGTACTTTCGTTCCGTATCCCTTATGCTTTGCGATGCCGTATTGCGGATATTGACGGTCAAGCTCCTCGCACATACGGTCACGCGAAACCTTTGCCAGAATAGATGCCGCCGCAATGCTCGGACTAATGGCATCACCGTGAACAACCGCCGTTGCTGGAAGCTGAAAATCACGGGATACGTTTCCGTCGATCAAGGCGTAATTTGCTTTGACGGGAAGTCCGTCGATCGCGCGACGCATTGCAAGCAGGGAAGCCTCGAGAATATTCAATTCATCGATCTCCTCTACGCTCGACTCCGCGATAGAATAGGCGATCGCGTTCTCACAGATCTCATCAAAGAGCTTTTCACGCTTCTTGGCGGTCAGCTTTTTGGAGTCGTTAAGCCCCTCCAAAACCAATCCGACCGGAAGGATACACGCTGCCGCTACCACAGGTCCGCAAAGAGGACCGCGCCCCGCTTCGTCTACGCCGCAGATGTTGGAGTATCCTTTTTCGATCAGATCCGATTCAAGATGATATTCAAGCATGGAGCTCCTCCTTGGAATAACGGTCGAGCGTGATCTTTCCGATCTTTGCGGCACGGAATTCATCCAAAAGTGTGAGTGATGTTCGCTCGGTATTGATCTCGCCTCCGCTGATCAAGAAGCCTCTTTTGCGACCGATCGCGAGAAAGAGATCATAATCGGAAAGCTCCGCGTATTGCTCCATATCACCGAGCTTATAGCGCTCGGAGAGCATAGCGGGGTAGAGCAGGCGCAATCGCTTGCAGAGCACGACCGCAAGCGACTCGGTATCAAGAATACCGTCACGAATTGCACCCGTCAACGCAAGATTTTCTCCAACTCTCTTTTCTTCAAATTTAGGCCAAAGAATACCAGGCATATCGAGTAGATCAACGCCGATATTGGTGCTTACCCATTGCTTGTCAAGCGTAACACCCGGGCGATTTTCCACCTTAGTCTTCTTATTGCCGCAAATGCGGTTGATCAGCGAGGATTTTCCCACATTGGGAATTCCCAACACCATGGCGCGCAATCTCTTGCCATGCATGCCTTTTTGCTCGTATCGAGCGATCTTATCGGCGAGAACCGAGCGGATGGTGGGAGCAAGCTTACTCAATCCCTCACCCGTCACGCAATCGGTAAGGATGCATGCCGTGGTTTCGTTTGTATATTGCTTGATCCACAGTGCATTCTGCTTGGGATCTGCAAGAGATGCTTTGTTTAATAACAGTACCGTGGGCTTATCACCGACAAGACGGCGGATCTCGGGATTTCGCGAGCTATAGGGAATACGCGCATCCAGGATCTCTATGATAATGTCAACGTTTTTTAAATTTTCCGAGATCATGCGGCGTGTTTTCGCCATATGACCCGGGAACCATTGAATGGTTTCTGAAGGCATTGCTATAAACCAAAATCCTTTTTCTTTATTTTCGGTCAGGAAAAGATCTTAAACGGCGAAAGGCGGAGTATTACCTTGCCAAGCACACACTGCTCATCGATAAAGCCGATGGCAGGGTTACGGCTGTCGTTGGAGTTGTTCCGATTGTCTCCCATTACAAAGAGCTGTCCCTCGGGGACGGTCGCCGTATAAACACCTGTGGAGTAATAGCGATTGATGATCTCGTCATCCAGCGTTTTCAAGACTCGGTGTGTGTCCTTGTAGAGGACACCGTCCACGTAGATCTCACAAGCGTCAAAATCGATCCTCAACGTCTGTCCCTCGGTCGCGATCACACGCTTGACAAGCGTTTTTTCCATGTTGATCTCAGGCTCTGTCAAATGAAAAACGATAATATCGTCCTGCTCCGGGGTGTAGGCGACGTTATGAATGAGCAGCGTCTCTCCGTTGTACAGGGTGTTTTCCATTGATGACCCCTCCACACGGCAGACACGGACAGCGAAGGTGAAGATCAGAACCATAACGAAGATCGACCAAGCCACCATTTCCAGTATATCAAACAGAAACGAGGAAACGCTTGTGTAGCCGTCCTTTTTGCCTTTTTCCTCCATTGGTTGCGGATAGTAATTCATGTTCATTCTCTCTTATTTGACAAGCAGCTTCATCAGCTCGAAGCCGTCGGGGTGATAGTTGTTCTTTGCCGATGCACTTTCCTCGCAGAACGTCTCAACGCCGCTCTCAACCCGCTCGGAATCGTAGATCATAAAGGGAACGGGATCGATGGAGTGCGTGCGAATGCAGATCGGAGTAGGGTGATCGGGAAGGATCATAATGCGGAAGGGCTCGCCTGCCTCCTTGAGATACTCATAAACAGGAGCGAGGATCTTTTGATCGATCAGCTCGATCGATTTGACCTTGTTTTCCAGCTCAGCGCGATGACCGCACTCATCCGGAGCCTCAACGTGAATGTAAACGTACTCATAGCCCTCACGGAATGCATCGATCGCGGCGTTTGCTTTACCCGTGTAGTTGGTGTGTACGTTACCGGTAGCCCCCTCTACGTCGATCGATCTCATGCCTGCGCAAATACCGATCCCCTTAATGAGGTCAACTGCGGAAATGACAGCGCCCTTGAGTCCCCACTTTGCTTCAAAGTTGGGCATCTGCGGCTTTTTTCCGGGGCTCCAGAGCCAAGCGGAGTTTGCAGGCTTGAGTCCTCTTGCGCGTCTTGCCTCGTTGACGGGATGGTGATTGAGAATATCGTAGCTCTCGCGCATCAGCTTGTAAAACTCCTCGCCTCCGTTTTCCGCCTTCGGAAGATACTCGCCAATACGACGGCCGAGAATATCGTGCGGACGCATAAAGGGGTAGCGATCGTCGCCGTTCTTCCAGATCAGGCAATGACGGTAGCTGACACCCGTATAGAATTTGCGATACTCATTTCCAAGCTTCTCCTCAAGCGCGCGAATCAATTCATCCGCCTCGGGCGTAGTGATCTCATCCGCACTGTGGTCAAGGATGATCTTATCATCGTAATCCTCGCCTTCATCGGAAAGGGTAACCACGTTGCATCTGTATGCCGTCTCGTCCGGCTGCATCTCAATGCCCATGCTCACTGCCTCCAGGGGAGAGCGTCCCTTGGAATAGATTTTCGGATCAAAGGAGAGGATCGCCATATTCGCAGTATCGCTCTCGGGAACCATGCCGTCAGGCACGTTGGAAACGGTACCTACAACCGATTTTTTTGCAAGCGCGTCCATAAGAGACTTGTTTGCAGCCTCCATAGGCGTACGGTTGCCAAGTCCTTCGCATTTGAGATCAGCCATTCCGTCGGGAATCAAAACAAGATATTTCATAAGTCAAAAATCCTTTCGTACAAACGAAATTATAATCATCGTTTATTATAACATAAAAAAACAAAAAGTACAATAGTAATAAGAAGATATTTTTTAATATATTTTTACTTTTTTTGTGTTGACCGAATGAAAATTTAAAAAATCGGTTGCATTATCGCACTTTCTGTGTTAAAATAGACACAAACCCGAGAAAGGAGGACGCGAAGTGGAAGAATTGACGAACATAGAAGCCGAAGCAACCGTAGTTGCCGAGCCTACCGAACAAAGTGACGTAACAGAACCGCTCGAATCGGAAGAAGAGCGCATCAAACGCGAGAAAGCTGCTCTTCAGGAGCGTTCCGCAAGGTTGCGTCGCCGTGTTGTACCAATCGTTGCAATCTGTTTGGCGGTGTTGATCGTCGTTCCGCTGGCATTGATTCTGATCATCAATCATTTTCAGGATGCCGACGCCCCCACATACCGTCCCATCGAATTCCCGACCTATACCTTCCATCCCGTCTACGAGGGCGATATTCTTGAATACGAGCTGTATCTCGCGCAAAACAGAGAGGTCTATTTCTATGACAATCTCAAGGGCTATGGGACCCGCTATACGGTAACAGAGGAAGAGAGCGACGCCAACCTGCACTTGATATATGACTATCTCCAAAGCATCATTCACGGCGATGCCGACACGTATAACAGCTTTTTCAATGCCGTTTACTATGAATCTCATGAAAAGGAAGCACCGTTCGCACAGCAGATGCTTTACAATATGGCGATTTACTCCTATTCCGAGGAGAGCTTGGAGCGCGGCGAAAAGCTTTATACCTATCAGCTCGACTACATGATCATGCAGAACAACGGCACGTTCCGCACCGATATTGGAAGCGACATGATCCGTCCGCAGTACCTGGTCCTGCACCGATATGCCGACGGCACAGTGAAAATCGAAAATCTTGTCATTAAACGAATGGCGGAAAAGGTTGAATAAAAAGCGGTTTTTGACCGCTTTTTATTTTTGTCTCTTTTTGATTTTTTCGGCACAATTTGTTACGGTTGAATTCCTTGATCCTGCAAAAAATAACACTGTAACAAGCAAAAGAAAGGAGACGTTATGAAAAGATTTTTATTAGAAACGATTACCGTTTGCGTATTATTCTGTACACTTATCACGTCTATACACGCGGAAAGCGCTTCACATAGCTGGTACTGTAAGCACGTCAAAAATCACGAGCAGCCAACAGCTGACAGCAGCATTTCCTTTATTGAATCCCACAACGGCTTTTACGTTGATCACCGACACAGTGATGCAACGGATGCCGATAAGGTGGTCTATTTAACTTTTGATGCCGGCTATGAAAACGGAAACGTAGGGAAGATCCTTGACGTACTCAAGGAAAAAGAGACACCTGCGGCATTTTTTATACTCGGCAATCTGATCACACACGACACAGAGCTTGTAAAAAGAATGTTGGCAGAAGGGCATACCGTTGGCAATCACACGCTTCGTCACAAGGACATGAGCCGAGTGGATAATGATGCGTTTCTTGCCGAATTGCACGCGCTCGAATCGCTATATAAGGAAAAAATCGGCTCAAAAATGGCGTCCTATTACCGCCCACCCGAAGGACGTTTCAGCGAAGAAAACCTGATCTGCGCGGATCAAAACGGCTACAAAACGATCTTTTGGAGCTTCGCATATCCCGATTGGGATAACAAACGTCAACCCGATCCCGAAAAAGCAAAGCAGATCATCCTTGAAAACCTCCACAACGGTGAGGTCATGCTCCTTCATCCAACCTCCGCAACCAATGCCGCCATTCTTGGAGAGATCATCGATTCGATCAAGGCGCAGGGCTACCGCTTTGGCACACTCGACGAGCTGACAAGCAGATAAAAGCAAGGAGAAAAAACATGAAAACGATGCAAAAACGCGGTACTTTCCGCAATAAATGCCGCTTTTTCGTCTGCTTTCTCGCGCTGATCTCACTTCTTCAAGGCACGCCTGTGCATGCTGATGCCGACACGGAAATCTATCGCTCTGTCAAGACCGATTCCAAGCAGATCGCGATCACGTTTGACGATGGACCACACCCACATCTGACCGAGCGAATTCTCGATATCCTTGATCGGTACAATGCAAAAGCACCCTTTTTT
>JAFTJB010000084.1 GCA_017456625.1 Clostridia bacterium | reverse complement strand
GAAGCCTGCATCTTCGAGTACACGCGAAACGATCGCCGTTCCGAAACTGGGATGGTCAACGTAAGCGTCGCCTGTAACGACGACGATATCGGGCGCGTCCCAGCCGCGCGCCAGCATATCTTCTCTGGTAATAGGAAGGAAAGCCATGGTAGCTCCTTTGATTCTGGATTTTCTTTTTTTGGGAAAACTTTTTGAAAAAAGTTTTTCCCAAACCCTTTTCAAAAACTTTAAGAAGTTTTTGAGGATGGATAAAAAGTGATTGTTACGTTACATACCCATTGATCAACAAACAGATTTTTAAGTATTATTGTTGCTCTGATGGTGCTGCCGAACAGTTTTCAGGGGCCACTACCCTGAAAACTCCACTATGTTAGTTTACTTTGTAAAAAGAAAGACCGATCCTGCGGGATCGGTCTTTCTTTTTACAAAGGTGTTAGCACTGTCATAATGACGAAAAGTTTTGGTCAAGCTTTTTCAAAAGCTTGCGAGGTGGAGGGCGCGTATCCCTCCTCGCGCTCCGCAGAGCGCGAAATAATCCTCGGCGTTTCTTTTTTGATAACTTTTTTCTTTGCGCCTTTGGCTTCAAAGAAAAAAGTGGCTAACAAATTTGTACATTTTGACGAACTGTTCTTTTTGTAACGGGGTTTGTCAGTAGTCTGACCGATCCTGCGGGATCGGTCTTTCTTTTGTTTCGTTTTTATCTTCGCTCTCCAAGCTTCTTCCAAAAACGGAAGGTCAAGGGCCAGACAAGACCCGCAAAGAGGACGATGATGAGGTAGCGGACGCAGTTGCCGACTGAGTCGCCGAAGAGCGCGTTGATCGGCGCTTTGAGAAGCGACTTGATGAGAACGACGGGAATCAGACCGCCGACAAGCTTGATGATCTGTACCCACCAAACGGCGTGCACGTCGTATTTGATAAGGTTGCTTTCCACGGGATAGAGGATGCACATACCGATGACGACACCGAGCATCTTCCACGCATTGGAAACGGCACTTTCAAAATTCTCGGGATCGATGTCGGCTGGGAAGCGGAAAAGCTCCACGTAGAGGAGATTGCCGAGCGTGACGAGAAGAATGACGCCGAGCGTGGCGTACATGACCCAAGGCGTTTTGTGCTCCTTCATCATAAGTGGGTAAAGAACGAACACGAGAACGGCACCTATGGCAAGCGCGACACCTACGTCAAGCAGGGTGTGTACGCCGAGGTACATTCGTGAGAAGGCGACCAGCACGACCGCCGCGATCGATGACCAAAAGATCCATTTGTGTCGGCGCTCCGAGCGCGCGATGCCACCGTAGAGCGTGGTGGCGGATTGCGTATGTCCACTGGGGAAGGAATAGCCCGTTGCCTCGAGCCGCGCCTCCTCCACAATGGAGAAGTTGGGATCGAGCACCCACGGACGGGGAATGCGGAAGGTGATCTTGAGAAACTGCGTCAGCACCGTGCCCGTAAAGCCCGCAAAGAGAATATAATAGCCGCGCTTTTTGTCTATACACCACAAAAAAATCAGCCCGACCGCCATAAAGAGCAGCTCCTCGCCGAGGTGGGTGATCAGTGCCATCAGAAAGTCACCGACGGGCGTGCGGATCGACTGCAAAAATCCTAAAAATTCCATACCGTTCTCCTTCTTCTCTGTTGTACTTTTATTATAAAATATTTTTTCGTGTTTGTCAATCCGAATTGCGTTTGCATCGCAGAGGATTTTTTACAGAACAATAAAAGTCTCGAAAAGAGCAATTTTTGTCTTGCATAATTCTTATTTTATAGTAAAATAGAATTAACGAAATATGACAAAAAAGGACTTCTTCCGTTTGTCCGTGTGGAAGGGAGGGATCGCAATGAAGATTTCAAGAGTTGATGCAACGCAGGGTTCGCTTGTGCGCTCTATTTTCATTTACGCGATCCCTCTTTTCTTGACCACGCTGCTCCAACAGCTCTTTAACGCCGTTGACCTTGCCGTGCTTGGAAATATGGCAAATACCACTGCGGTGGCATCGGTCGGCGCGACGGGACAGATCACCGGGCTGATGCTCCAGTTCTTCGTGGGACTTGCCAGTGCCGTCAAGATCATTCTTGCCCGACAGATCGGCGCGCGTGACCGCGAGGGGGCGGAGCGAACGGTCGGAATGTCTCTGATCCTTCCCGTGGCGTTCGGTCTGCTCGTGGCACTCGTCGGTGTGATCATGGCACCCACGTTTCTTACATGGACAAACTGTCCTACCGATTGTATAGACGGTGCCGTCGTATATCTGCGCCTCTACATTGTCGCTGCTCCCGCGATCCTGCTTTACAACTTTGGATCCTCCGTTCTGACCGCGTCGGGAGATACGCAAAGGCCGCTTTACTATATGGCTGCTTGCGGACTTCTCAACGTGGTGCTCAATATTGTTCTTTGCCTGATTTTGCCCGAAAAGGTGGCGGCGGTCGCGATCGCGACGGCGTCGTCGCAGGTGCTGGGCGCTGCACTCGTTTGGCTGCGCATTTTCCGCATGGACGGTATCTGCAAGGCAACGTGGAGCAGGATCCGCTGGAATACGCAAGCGTTGCAGTCTATTTTGCGCTTTGGCATTCCGCTCGTGATCTCGAACATTCTATATCCGGTCTGCAATTTGATGATCCAAACGAACATTAATGCGATCGGCGTTTCCGCCATTGCCGCAAACAGCGCGGCGACCACACTTGAGACACTCGTTACGGGCTTTAATGGCGCGTTCGCTTCTACGGTCACAGCGTTTATGGGGCAGAACATCGGTGCGCAGAAGCTGGACCGTGTCAAAAAATCCTTCTTCTACTGCCTTACGTTTGGTTTTTTGCTCACGTTCGCTTTCAGTACGTTCTTCTATCTCACGGGAGATTTTTGGCTCGGATTTATTCTGACCGATGACGCACAGGCTTATGAGTATGCATACATAAGAATGCAATGCGTCTTGATGATCTATGCGGTTGGTACGATCAATAGCTGTTGCTCGCACGCCATCCAGGCGTTTGGATATCCACTCTATGGATCGGTGACCTCTATCGTCTGTGTCTTTGGCTTCAGAACAGTCTGGATGCAATGGGTATATCCGTATTTCGCGCCCTCCTTCTTCCATTTGATGATCTGCTACACGCTTTCGTGGGGGCTTTTGTTCCTCTTCAGCACGATCGGCTTTGCCGTTTATTACCGCAGATTTTTGAAGGGAAAATACCGCAAGAGAATTTGATACCAATGCTCGCAGACGAGTCTTTTCTTTACAAAAGTATGGCTCGTCTGCGTTTTTTATAGCAAAAAAGCCGTAATCGCGAATATTGTGCAAAAGAATAGCCGATTTGTCCATTTTTTCGAAAAGCGAATGTGCTATAATAAATTACATTATATGAAAGAGGTGGAAAAAGTGAAGACGCTTGTAAGATCCATCATTGCGTTCCTTTTGGTGCTTTCCATGCTGGTGGCGCCTTTGAGCGCGTGTACCATGAATTCTGGCAATGGGGGAAAAGCAACAAAGGATGATACAACCGATGAAAGCTCCCCGGATACGACGACTCCGCAGATTACAACGAAGCCGGGAGATTCTGTCGATGGACCGGGCACGACCACGCCCACTGTGACAGAGCCGGACTTGGATGAGCCCGTACCGCAAGGGAAGGGACGGATCGTGATTGTCAACGGTACGCTGGAGAATTCTGTCAGCGTGACGGATTACGAAATCGGTGCGACCTTTACGGCAACGGCGAAAACACCTTCAAACGGCTACCGCTTCAGCCATTGGGAGGATTCCGAGGGAAATCGGGTCGGAACCTCCGCAACGATTTCAAGGACCGTTACGGAGAGCGAGACCTACAAGGCGTATTACGAGGTCTGCTTTGGAAACAACCGAGGCACTGCTGTCATGACCGATCTTGAGACCGAGTGGAGACAGGGCGGTACAGACGGAAAAATGACCGCGTGGACGGATGAGACCGACAGAACGCGTATCTCCTTCAAGACACCGTATCGCCTGCAGGCAGGAGAAACGATGAAGGTGTATTTGCCGCAGGTGGAGTGCTTGATTAACCCGGGCGCCTGTCCCGACAAGGACGTTGCGGCGGGTGACTGTACGTTGGCAGTCGGATTTGTTACGGTTACGAAAAAGGCAGGCAGCGCGACGGGCGACGTCACAAAGGACTATACTGTCGCTTCGGGAAAATGGACGGACAAGTTCACCGCAACGAAGGAGACATATGTTGTCGTGCAGATCAAGTGGTATCAGCACGGAAGTGAGGCATTTCTTCTGAATGATCCATATGCGAAGCAGATCGAGATCGTGATCGAGGATGCGACCGCGACTGCCCCTGCGACACCGATCGGCACGTATTGGCAATCCGAGCTGAATTCGGACGTTGCCAAGATCCAAGCTGTGCGCGCATCAACGCAGAATTCGCTTTCCGAATTTTTCTTTTTGAGTGACGTGCATTGGGGGAACAACGCACAGGTGTCGCCCGCACTGATCAATTATCTTTCCGCGCAGCTTGAGGAGACGCACGTTCTGCTTGGCGGCGACGTGGTGAATGCGTATCATTCCGCCTCGGCAAAGGCGGTTGAAGAGATCGAGTCGTTCTACCGTGCGCTGGAGGGCTATACCAAAACGGGTGAGGATTTGAAGATCTTCAGTACCGTCGGCGGACACGACCGCAACCATTCGATCTCGGGCGCGAGCACACAAAGCACGTTGGACGAGCAAACGGTATATGAGCTCTTCCTTGAGCGGGTAGAGTCGTTTGGTACAACTGTCGCAAACAACCCCAATCAAAGCTGTTTCGACGATACGGAAAGCAAGGTTCGATATATTCAATTCTACATGGCAGACGGTACGAACAGTACCTATACCGATGCGGCGCTTGATTGGGCAGAGGATCGCATCATGGAATTGGAGTCCGATTGGACGGTAGTGCTTCTTTCTCACGGCTATCGCAAATACAATTCCGGCACCAAACAGTTGGAGCTGCCCGCAAAGAACGTCGAATATAAGGATCGGATTTTAGCCATCAAGGCGGCGGCAGAGGCAGAGATCGCTTGCTGGCTTGTTGGCGGTGCGCACGTGGATTATACCGAGATCCTGACGTGTGCGGCGAACGACGAAACGCTTCGTCTGATCGCGTTTGGCAGTGATTCCTTCCGCAACTCGAATAACGAAAAGCACCACGGTATGAAAAATCTGGCAATGTCGGAGAAGAACGCGACCGAGCAGAGCTTTGGCTTTGTTCAGATCGATCCGATCCTCAAAAAGATCACAGTCACGCGCTTCGGCTCGGGCGAGGATGCGATCTACACCTACGGTACGAATACCGTAAAGATCTCGGTCACGAACGGAATGCTTCCTTGCGGAGAGAGCGTGGGCGAATATCCCATCGGTGACCGCGTTACCATCACCGCAAAGATCCCGCCCAAGGGCTATCGCTTTACGCATTGGGAAGACGCACAGGGCGAGAACGTCGGAGATACGCAGACGCTGACCGTTACAGTGGCGCAAGCGGCACAGTATAAGGCATATTACGAGGTGTATTTTAATGAGGACGGCGCACCGAAAACGATCGCGGCGAGTACGACTGCTGATTGGAGACAAGGTGGTTTGAGCGGACAGTGGGCGTGGACGGCAACGACCGATACGACGCGCGTTTCCTTCAAAAACGCTTACCTCCTCCGCGCGGGTGAGCGCTTGACCGTCACCGTTCCCGATGTTGTATGCTGTGTGACTCCGGGGGATTGTCCGAAGCTGGAGGGGGTTGGGGATTGCATCATTCGTCCCGCGATCGTCGAGCTTTCCAAAAACGAAGGCAGCGCGACGGGTGATATTACGCAGGACTATACGGTTGTAAAGGGCTATTGGAAGGATAGCTTCACGGCGGAGAAGGATACCTATCTGACGGTAGTGATCAAGTGGGATAAGCACGGAGACAAGCCCTTCCTTCTCGACAACGACTACCACAAGCAGATCAAGGTGACCGTAACGCCTGTCACGGAGGGCGGACACGCGCTGGGCTATTATTGGGTGGATGAATTGGAGGATGCGATCGACAAGATCGAGGCAAACCGCGAGGCTCACGGAGCACTTTCCGAGTTCATCTTCCTGACTGATATTCACTGGTTTGGCAATACTTCTACGCAGTATTCGCCCGCGTTGGTCAATTATCTTTCCAAAAAGACCGATACGAGCTTCATGGTGTTCGGTGGTGACATTATTCACGGTACACCGAGCAAGAATGGCGCGATCGCCGAAATCACACGCGTCTATGAAGCGCTTGAAGGCTATACCAAAACAGGCGAGAATTTGCGCATTATGTCCACTCTCGGCAACCACGACCGTAATTATCTGACCGATCATACCGATCACACGCTGAACGAGCAGGAGGCATACGATCTCTATACAAAGCGTATGGAGGGCTGGGGTGTGACCGTTGAAGGCAACTCCAACGTAAGCTATTACGATGATAGCCAAAACAAGGTTCGCTACATCCAATTCTTCTTCTCGTCCTCGAGTATCGAATTGCCGGAGGATCAATACATTGACAGCGCGATGGCTTGGGCGGAGGAAAAGATCAAGGATCTGGCTGAGGATTGGACGGTTATTCTGTTCACGCACGGATTTTTGCCCAGCACGGGAGGCGGCTACTCCGAGCTTGACAAAAGGGTTGCAAATAACGTGCTTCGCATCAAAGCGGAGGCAGACGCCGAGCTTGCTTGCTGGATCGTCGGTCACAATCACCTCGATTCTCAGGTCGTTCTTGAGGGGAATGACGGAACCCGGCTTCGGGTCATATCCTGCGCAGTGGACGGCTACCCGAAGGATGAGCATCTCAACTCCACTCAGGAGCAATGCTTCAGCTTTATGCAGGTCGATACCGCAAACAAAAAGATCTACTTGACCCGCATCGGCAGAGGCAATGATCGGGTGATCGATTACAGCGATTCGATTGTAGGGACGTTTAACCCGAATTCATAAAACACTGCTCTCCAAAGGCGAGCAGAGGAAAATAAAAAAGGAACGGTTCCGTTTGAAACCGTTCCTTTTTTCGTTTTGCTTTTATCAGCCGGTTACGAAGGGCAGGAGAGCTACGTTACGCGCGCGCTTGATAGCGGTGTTGAGCTCACGCTGATGAACTGCGCAGGTGCCGGAGATTCTTCTGGGAAGAATCTTGCCGCTCTCGCTGATGAACTTGCGGAGCTTTGCGCTGTCCTTATAGTCGATAAATGCAACCTTGTCTGCACAGAAAATGCAAACCTTTTTTCTTCTGTGGTTGTTAGCGGGACGAGCCGGACGAACAACCGTAGCTTCGGTTTTGTTTTCCATTCTTATAAATCCTCCTGTTCAAATTGTCTGCCGATTAGAAGGGCAGATCGTCATCCGTCTTCAGCTCCTCAAACTTGGGCGTTGCCGCAGGTGCGGAGGAGTAGGACGGTGCATTGTAGGTGTCGGGGGCATAATTGCCGCCCATGTTGCTTTCGTTTTTGCTGTCAACGAACATTGCTTCGTCGGCAACCACTTCGGTTGCGTATCTCTTTTGTCCCTGCTGATCTTGCCAAGTTCTGGTCTGGATCGAGCCGGTAATGCAGAGAGCGGAACCCTTGTGGAAATAGCGAGAGATGAACTCCGCGGTCTGTCTCCACGCAACGACGTTGATAAAATCGGTCTGCTGGGATTGCGCGCCGTCGGCACTCTTGGTCTGATAGCGACGGTTGACTGCAAGCGAGAAGGAAACAACGGCGATACCGCTGGTCGTCTGCTTCAGTTCGGGGTCTGCGGTCAGTCTGCCGCACAGAATGACCTTGTTAAGATTCAAGCTGGACATTGAAAAACGCCTCCTTATGCCGATCTTGTGCTGAATTACTCAGCGTCAGCAACGGGTGCTTCCTCTGCTGCGGGAGCCTCGACGGTCTCCTCGGTAGCAACGGTAGCCTTTGCAACTGCTTCATGCTCAAGTCTGATGGTCATCGAACGCATAACGCTCTCGTCGATGTTCATGAGACGCTCCATCTCAGCGGGGAATGCTCCCTCGCACTTGAAGGTTACTACGGTGTAGTAGCCCTCGTTCATATCCTCGATGGGATATGCGAGACGGCGCTTGCCCCAGTCGTCGATCGATACGACTTCTGCGTTTTCAGCGACCAGACTTGTGAATTTGTTCACGGTAGCCTTTGCAGCTTCTTCGCCGTTTGCAAGGCTGACGATGAACAGGGTTTCATAAGAGTTGATAACTTTCTCCATGTTTTACACCTCCCTATGGACTGTTCGACTGCGCCGTAAGCTAAAAATTTGCGCAGTAGAGAGACGGGCGCGAGCCCGTATCATTTCAACATTATACCACAATAAAAAATTTTGTCAATAGCTTTTTCAAAAAAACATGAATTTTTTCGTTAATAATATAATTGAAAAAAAGCATTTTTTTTGAGAATAACGATTGACAAAGCGAATTTGATGTGTTATACTTATAAAAAAGGTAGAGGCGCACCTTGAAAAGAGTATCCGCCGTGCCAAGTCGGCGCGGACGTTGCGGCGGAGAAAGGTTCGGGTGCCGAAGGTCGTCCGAGGGCGCGCGGACGGTGCTGGTGGTGCGGAAAAGATCCGTATCGCTGTCGCATTTTTGCGGAGAGCTATCCTATGTTTCCCGTCATTGGTCGTACGCGGAAAGGGTAGCCGTGTTACGGCTATTTTTGTTTGCGTGCTATGCGGAAAATTTGGGCAGAGCGCTTCGTGCTCTGCTTTTTGATTGTAATTTCGTATCTGATTGAGAAGGAAGGTATACAAAAATGAAAAAAACGGTTTTTACGGGCGCGGCTACGGCGATCATCACTCCCTTTAAGAACAACGAGATCGACTACGACACCTTTGCGAGACTGATCGATTGGCAGATCAATGAGGGCATTGATGCCATCGTTGTTTGCGGAACGACGGGTGAGGCATCCACGCTGACCGACGAGGAGCACCGTGACGCGATCGCGTTTGCGGTCAAGCAGGTCGCGGGCAGAGTTCCCGTGATCGCGGGCACGGGATCGAACGACGTGGCATACGCGATCGATCTGACGAGGTTCGCGTGCGAGGCAGGAGCCGATGCAATGCTGCTCGTTACGCCTTATTATAATAAGGCAACCCAGAAGGGTCTTATCGCATCCTTTACCGCGGTTGCGGACGTTTCCACAAAGCCCGTCATCCTCTATAACGTCCCCTCCAGAACGGGATGCAACATTCTGCCCGAGACGGCGGCAATTTTGGCGGAGCATCCCAACATCGTAGCGATCAAGGAGGCGAGCGGAAATATCTCGCAGATCGCGGAGCTGGCGGCATTGACCCGCGGCAAGCTCGATATCTATTCGGGCAACGACGACCAGATCGTTCCGATCATGTCCTTGGGCGGCAAGGGCGTTATCTCCGTGCTTTCCAACCCCATGCCTCGCGCGACCTCGGAGATCTGCCACAAGTTCCTCGAGGGGGACGTTGCGGGTGCGCTTGATCTTCAGCTCAAGCTCCTGCCTCTCGTCAACGCGCTCTTCTGTGAGGTCAATCCGATCCCCGTTAAGGCTGCAATGGCTGCAATGGGCTTTGGCGAAAACTCGCTCCGTCTGCCGCTCACACCTATGGAAAAGGCACACGAGGACAAGCTGCTCGCTCTCATGCGTGAGCAGAATCTCCTTTGATTTTTGGAGGAATTGACATGAAGATCCTCATTTGCGGTGTCGGCGGTCGCATGGGCAGAGAGGTCGCGGCAATGGCGCTGGGCGGTATGCGCGGTGCGGAGGCTGTCGCGGGCTATGATATCATCCCCGTGGATACGCGAGAATTTCCCACCTATACCGATTGGAGCGCGGTCAAGGAGACCCCCGACTGCATCATCGATTTTTCGCACCATTCGGGAACGAAGGCACTGCTTGACTTTGCGGTTGCCAAGAATATTCCCGTCGTGCTTTCTACCACGGGACACGACGACAAGGAGCTTTTGGCGATCGAGGAGGCGGCAAAAAAGATCCCGCTGTTCCATTCCGCCAATATGTCGCTTGGTGTGGCACTCCTTGTGGAGCTTGCCAAGATGACGGCAAAGACCTTCCCCGATGCGGATATCGAGATCATCGAGAAGCATCACAACCGTAAGCTTGACGCCCCCAGCGGGACGGCGTTGCTGCTTGCAAAAGCGATTCAGACTGTCCGCGCGGGCTCCAAGCTCATTTTCGGCAGAAGCGGACAGGCAAAGAGAACGCCCGAGGAGATCGGTATTCACGCGATCCGTATGGGCAATATCGTCGGTGAGCACGAGGTCATCGTGGGGACCGATACGCAAACGATCACGCTCAAGCACGAGGCACACAGCCGTGCGCTCTTTGCGGAGGGTGCCATTGCCGCGGCAGAATTTCTGATCGGGCAGGGCGCGGGTCTCAACGACAT
>JAFTJB010000083.1 GCA_017456625.1 Clostridia bacterium | reverse complement strand
CTCCTTAAGAAGCTTCCCCCTCTCCCAAGGTCTTTTCCTCTCCCAAGGTCTTTTCCTTTCCAAAGGTGTATATTTTCAATGAAAGGCGGGGATACTTTTGGTAGCGCCAAGAATTTTTGGTGATAAGGAGGATGAAGATGATAGAACAGGATACGGTCAAACTATTGCGCGAATGTGATGCGGGGATCAAGATGGGGGTGTCGTCGATTGACGACGTGCTCAAATTCGTCAAATCCGAGAAGCTTCACGCGCGGCTCAAGAAATGCAAGGACGAGCACGAGGAGCTGGATCGCGAATTGCAGGAGCTGCTCGACAAATACCGCGATGAGGGCAAGGATCCCAACCCCATTGCCAAGAGCATGTCCTGGATGAAGACCGAGATGAAGCTTGCCTTCAAGGGCGGAGACGCAACGATCGCGGATCTCATGACCGATGGCTGCAACATGGGTGTCAAATCGCTCAATCGTTACCTCAATCAGTACGAGGCGGCGGACGAGGTCTCCAAGGATATTACCAAGCGTCTGATCAATCTCGAGGAAAAGCTCGCGATCGACATCAGAGGATATCTGTAAAAAAAGCGCCTGCGGGCGCTTTTTTGTTTGTTCTCACGAATTATCATCCATCCCACAACGAACGGGAAGAGCGGAGAGGGAATAGTTTTTGGAGCCGACGGAGACCGACTCCCAATCAGCGGGGGAGCCGTCGTAGAGAACAGAGGAAAGATAGTCGCTACGATAAAGAGCCATGGGGGCGATGGAGGTAACGGAGATGGGAATATGTAACACAGAGCCACCGAGACAGGGCGGATAGAGCAGGAGGGAGGAGAGATCCTTGGAGTAGAGTACACCGTCGAGAGAGGTGTAGGATGGGTTGTCCGCGCTCACAGAGAGAAAGGAGAGCGACTCCGAGGCGGCAAAGGCAAGATCACCTACGTGCGTGACCGAGGCGGGGATGTGGATGGCAACGAGTGAGGCGTTGCCGTAAAAGGCGCGCGGCGCGATCGCCGTGACAAGATCCCCACCGGGGGAAAAGGTGGGGATGATGAGCGTTTGGTCGGTGTGCGTCCCAATGCCAATGACCGTGCAGGTGCCGTTTCCGTTTGATACAAAATCAAGCGAGGCAAGCGCAGGGGCAGGGGAGTAGGGCGACGGCTCGGTCGTAGCGATCTCTCCTTCGTCGGTCAGCGTGGATGGCGGTGCTGAGGGTGACGTGCAGAAGCAAAGAGAGATCACAGATGCAAAGATCGCGGTAAGCAGGATCGGTGTGAGGCATTTCAGCGGTGGGGGATAGTGCCGCATGGCAGAGTCCTTTCTGATGTTTGATGCCTCCATTATGCCATAGAGCAGGCGCCGGGTCAAGCAAAAGCGTTCGATCAAAATCGACCCCATAGAGCGGAATTTTGCCGCAAATTGTCAAAACGGTGCGCTTTTTTCGGCTTTTCGGACGATATAAAGCGAAAAGATCAGCCTGCAAATCCATGTACAAAGCCCGAAGGGTCGGCAGAGCAGACGTCCCCCGCGATCACGCGGTCGCGATAGACTAAGACGTTCGCGTAGACCGTTCCCTCGTAGCTTGGGTAGTTCGTCACGGCAAAGGTGTAGCGCGTGACGTCCTTTTTTTTGTATTTGGTGAGGTTGAGACCTTGCTCCTTTTGCAGCTCGTTGTAGGCGGCGAAGACCTTGTCAAATTCCTCGGGGATGGTCACGGTTTTGACCTCCACGGGAGAGGGCTCCACGGTCCAGCCGAATTGCGCGAGAAATTTTGCGGCATCCTCGGCGGTCTCCACGTCGTCGTAGTCGTAGCTTGCCTCGGCGGAGGTCTGCGAGGAGACGGTATAGGTGGGAACGAACGCAATGAGCGTAATGAGGACGGTCAGCGCAACGCAGACCGCACCAACGAGCTTGACGGTGCCCGCACGCAGGGAATAAATAAACATAGCAAAGCCTCCCAAAGTTTTTCTTGGTTCAATATATGGGAGGCTAGCAAATTTTATGATAAGAAAAAACCACATAATAAGCATTATGTTGTATTTTGATACGAAAAACAAGTGCTATTAAGGTGAATAAGGAACAAATTATGCTTTTTTGAGAAAAAATATTGACTAATATCATAAAATATGATATAATAAATTTCCAAATCTAACCACATAATGCTTATTATGTTATGGTATTAAACGGAAACGTTTGATATAGATTGTTTGTCCGACCAAAAATTTTATGAAAAGGAGAAAAAACAATGACAAACAAGAAAAGCACAAAGCGCGCGCTTCTGTCCGCAATCATGTCCATGGTACTCTGTGTGGCAATGCTTGCAGGCACGACGTTCGCGTGGTTCACGGACAGCGTAACCAGCGGCAACAATATCATTGCGTCGGGTAACCTTGACGTAACGATGGAGTGGCTGGACGGTACCGCTGCACCCACTGATAGCGCAGCATGGATCGATGCATCCACGGGCGCGATCTTCGATTATGACAATTGGGAGCCCGGCTATGCGGTTGCCCGTCACATCAAGATCGCAAACGAGGGCTCTCTTGCTCTCAAGTATCGCATCCACATCGCGGCAAACGGTGAGGTAAGCAAGCTTGCAGACGTGATCGACGTTTACTATCTCGATCCCGCACAGCAGCTCAACGATCGCACCGCACTGACCGAGGAGAACAAGCTCGGAACCCTTTCCGCACTGCTTGCAAACCTTGAAAGCGACGCAAGCACCGCAACCGGTGCGCTTGCAAAGGGCGAGAAGCACACCGTCACGCTCGTTCTCAAGATGCAGGAGTCTGCAGGCAACGAGTACCAGAATCTCGCAATCGGCTCCACCTTCTCGATCATTCTGATCGCAACGCAGGACAACGTAGAGTCCGACAGCTTCGATGAGAACTACGACGATATCGAGGTGCCCGACATGCACGTTGAAAAAATTGACGGTGTTACATATGGTATGGGCGCTGATGGCAATTACTATATGATTTCCGTTGATGATGGTACACTTACTACCTTTACCGTTGACGATAAGGTTACAGTTCTTGGAACAGGTAATGGAGTGTACGATAACGACCGAGTATTTGGCAAAAATGCTCCTTTGACTTCTCTTACACTTCCCGAGGGATTGACCGAGATTAAGGATAACGCACTCAATACTCTTCCCAACCTGACCACGGTGAACATTCCTTCAACGGTTAAGACGATTGGTATTCAGGCATTTAGAATTACAGGTATGAGTGAAGTCACGCTTCCTGCATCCGTTAAAACCGTTAAAGAGGGCGCGTTCAGAGATATGGCAAACCTTACTACTGTTACGGTAGAGGGTAACGTAGCGTTTGAAAAATACGCGTTCCGTTCTTGCCCCAATCTCACCAGCATCTATCTCCTCGGCGATGACGTGACCTTCGCAGACGGTCAGTTTGCATCGCATACCGATGCAGGTTCTTGCGCAGGCACCTATCATCCCACTTGCGGCGGTCTCATTACGGTTTACGTAAAGAATGCGACCGTAGCAGCAAGATTGCTGGCAGCACAGCCCTCTGCAAACTGCTACGAGGTCAAGATCCTTGGCGCGAGCGAGGACGGATCTGATGCAACCGACGTAGAAGAGGTAGCCAACAACACCCAGCTTGATGCTGCAATTGCGGCAGGCGCAGGTACTGTTGTTCTCGGAGACGGAAATTATGTTGTTCCCAATTCCGCACAGGGCAAGACCTTGACGATCGTTGGTAATGGTAACACTGCAGTTGCTACGAATACAAGCGGCTCCTATGAGGGATGCAACTATGCCCTTGACGGCTCCAATGTTGTATTTGAAAACATCGTCATTACCACCGACGGCAAGGACTTTACCGGCTATGCTCGTTGTAAAGCAACCTTTAACAATTGTGTCATTAATAACACGTTGTTCCTTTACGGTGATACCGAATTCAACAATTGTACCTTCAACGATAGCGGAAACAGCTATAATCTTTGGACGTACGGTGCAACCAATGCAACGTTTAATAATTGTACCTTTAATTGCGAGGGTAAGGCAATCTACGTTGACGGTAATGGAAATACGGGAACAAAGGTGATTGTTAACAACTGTAAGTTTAATGACATCGGTGACAATACGGTTGTAGATAATAAGGCAGCGATCGAGACCGGAACGACCTACGGTAAAACGTATGAGTTGATCATCGATAATACCACGGTAAGCGGCTTTGCGATCAACCCTGTTGGAATTTCCACCAATAGCACACTTTGGGCAAACAAGAATTCCATGGGTACCGATAAGCTTAACGTTG
>JAFTJB010000082.1 GCA_017456625.1 Clostridia bacterium | reverse complement strand
TTGTTGACCGAAGCCTCTTCGTTGATCTGATCGAGTGTTTCCTCATCGGTCTTCTCGGCACATCCGCTCAAAACGGACAGAAGCATGATCAGACAAAGAAACAGAGAGACAACTCTTTTTTTCATGTTCGTTCCTCCAAAATCGGTAATCTCACGCACGTATGCGCGAGAAAGATATAACTGTACTTATATATTTTACACTATTTTGGCGTTTCTGTCAAGTGATTTTTTCTCGATCTCAAAAAGCAAGCGAAAACCATTTTTGTTTTTGTTACCTTGCGTTTACAATTGAATGTCAAAACAACCAAATTTCCAAACATCATTTTGATCAATTCGACCACTCTTTCGGTCATTTCTATTCAAATTACTTGCCAATATTTAGTGTAAAATAACAAAAATTTTGCTTTGGTAGCAAATCACTCCATAAAGCCCTTAAGATGCTTGGCGCGGCTGGGATGACGCAATTTGCGAAGCGCCTTTGCCTCGATCTGACGGATACGCTCACGGGTGATATCGAACTCCTTACCGACCTCCTCAAGGGTACGGTTTCTACCGTCGTAGAGACCGAAGCGAAGCTTGATAACGTGCTCCTCACGGGGAGTAAGGGTGTGAAGCTGACGCTCCAGCTCCTCACGCAGAATGTTGGTAGAGGTAGCCTCTGCGGGAGAGGGCGTATCGTCATCGGGAATGAAGTCACCAAGATGGCTGTCCTCCTCCTCACCGATGGGAGTCTCGAGGGAGACGGGATCCTGCGCGATCTTCATGATCTCGCGTACGCGCTCCGCGCTCATACCCATCTTCTCACCGATCTCCTCTGCGGTCGCCTCGCGACCAAGCTCCTGGAGCATCTGTCTGGAGTAACGGGATACCTTGTGGATGGTCTCAACCATGTGTACGGGAATACGGATGGTTCTCGCCTGATCTGCAATTGCACGCGTAATCGCCTGACGGATCCACCACGTCGCATAGGTGGAAAACTTGTAGCCCTTGGTGTAATCGAACTTGTCCACCGCCTTCATCAAGCCAAGGTTACCCTCCTGGATTAGATCCAGGAAGAACATCCCTCTGCCGACGTATCTCTTTGCAATGCTGACGACCAGACGGAGGTTTGCCTCGACCAGCTCGGTGGAAGCGGTCTCGTCGCCCGCAGCCATTCTCTCCGCAAGCTGACGCTCCTTTTCGGGCGTGAGCAGCGGAACCTTACCGATCTCCTTGAGATAGAGACGGACGGGGTCATCGATCGCAAGACCCTGCTCCTCAAGGATGCGCTCCATAGTCTCGCCCGCGCTGAACTTCTCGACCTCGCTCTCGATCTCGCTCATCTCCTCGCTGGAAATGTCATTTTCAAAAGCAATTCCGTGATCCTCAAGCGTCTCGTAGAGCGCATCGATGCGGTCAACATCATAATTCATTTCCTCAAGCGCCTCGTCCAGATCGCTCTGCGAAAGCTTGCCGTTCTTTCCCTTTTCGATCAGAGACTCTACGTTGAGCTTCTTTTCCTCGCCCGCAGCCTCCGTGATTTTTGCTTCTTCATTCACATTCTTTTTCATTGCGTATCAGCCTTTCCTTTATGTAATTTCGCTTTCTTTTCACGTAAAAAAGCAAGACGTGTTGCCAGATCGCTATCCTTCATGCTCTCGCGGTTCTTTGCTTCACGCAGCGTATTGACCGCGGAAATAAGCACCTCGATACCGTTTTGCGTAAGCTGTCCTCGCATGACCTCCATGCGCTCGATGCGTCCCATTTCGTCGGGCGTAAAGCTCTCGCCAAGCAATTCAAGCCGCACACCGCTCTCGCTCTCGTGCATCTGCATGACGGCAAGGAACACCCGACGGTTAAAGTCGGTCATAAAGTCCTCTGCCGTAAGCGCGATGCCTCCCTTTTGGATCTCGTTGCGGTACTCCTCACGAAGCAGGAGCAAGCCCAAAATCGTCTCCTCCGCTGCCGCCGCGCGCGGATCCTTTGCGGATTCGGGATTGACACGGTCACCGAAGTTCTTCAGCGTTGCCTGTGCCTCACGGCTCTCCTCTGCCTGCGCACGCCGCGTCTGCCGTCGCCGCAGCTGCTCAACCGAATTGCGCAATACATCCTGCGGCAGCTCGAGCTTTTTTGAGAGGATATCAATATATACCTCACGCTCCACGCTCGACCAATAGCCCGCCACGATCTCGCAAAGCGCGTTGGATGCCTTGATCTTATCGGAGCCGACCGACAGATCATATTTTGCAAGCACTGCCTCGGTTTTATACTCAAATCCCGTGCGGCTCTGCTCCAAAAGCTGACGGAAGCGATCCGCGCCGAATTTTTTGATGTATTCGTCCGGGTCCTTTGCACCCGCCATTTTCAATACACGCACGTCAACTCCAACCTCTCCGAGCAAGCGCATCGCCTTGTTTGCGGCATTTTGTCCCGCCTCGTCGGAGTCATAGGAAATAATGACCTTTTTGGTGTATTTGGAAAACATCCGCGCGTGCTCGGGTGTCATTGCCGTTCCAAGCGTCGCGACAGCAAACTCAAAGCCCGCCGCGTGCAATGCGATGACGTCCATGTATCCCTCGCAAAGGAGCATTCTTTCCGCACAGCAATTCTTTGCAAAATTGAGCGCGAACAGATTTTTACTCTTTTTGAATGCAGGGGTATCGGAGGAGTTAAGATACTTGGGCTTGGAGTCGTCCATCACACGGCCGCCAAACGCGACCACATTGCCCGACGTATCGATGATAGGAAAGATCACACGGTTACGGAAATAATCGTATGCCCTACCCGTTTTCTGGCTTTTTCCGCAAAGGCAAGCCTCGATCAGCTCCTCGTCCTTGTAGCCCAAACGGTGCATATGATCGGTCAGCATTCCAAAGCTGTTTGGGGCGAATCCCAAGCCGAAATGCTTGATGGTCGCCACGGAAAGCCCTCTGTCCTGTCTGAAATATTCCATTCCCTCCGCGCCGATCTTGGGATCGAAAAGGCAGGAACGGAAGAATTTTGCCGCTTCAAGATTCATTTCGAGCACGCGCTTTCGGCTCACGCCGCCGGCATATGCCTGCGCGCCGCTATCCTTCGGGAGCGGCAGACCCGCGCGCTCCGCCAGCACCTCGACCGCCTCGGCAAAATCCAGATTTTCCATCTTTTGCACGAAGGTGATCGCTGATCCTCCCGCATGACATCCAAAACAGAAAAACATCTTTTTTGCGGGAGAAACGGTAAAGGACGGCGTTTTCTCGCTGTGAAAGGGACAGAGCCCCAACAGATTGGAGCCTCCGCGCTTGAGGGTAACGTATCGCCCGATCAGCGCTTCAATATCGGTCCTGTCCACGACCTCCTGTATAAAATTCTCGGGAAATCTCATGCTCACACCTCCCGCCTTAAGAGTTCCATACCTTGGGTACGAACAGACGCTGATAGGTCTCAATGGCATAACGGTCGGTCATTCCCGAAATAAAATCGCAAACACAGCGCGCAACGCCCTCGCTTTCAAGGTCTCTTCGGTAGCGTGTGGGCATCTGCTCGGGATTTTTGACGAAATACTCAAACAGAGCCGCCAAAAGCCCCTTTGCCTTACCGTCCCCCGCCTTTGCGACGGGATTGGTATAGACGTTTTCAAAAAGGAACGTACGCAACGCGTGTGTCGCGTCCCGGATCTCGTCCGACATTTTGATCTCCGAGAGTCCCGTGCTTGTCCGAATGACCGAGGTGACCATGGTGTTGATGCGCTCGCCGTGCGTTTTGCCGAGCACCTCACGCAAGGACAGCGGAATATCCTCCTCGCGCAGTATCCCCGCGCGGCATGCATCGTCGATGTCGTGGTTGATGTAGGCGATACGGTCTGCGAATTTGACGATCACACCCTCCAGGGTGGACGCCATGCAGGAGCCCGTATGATTGACGATCCCGTCACGAACCTCCCACGTCAGATTCAAGCCACGTCCGTCGTTTTCCAGCTTTTCCACGACGCGCAGGCTTTGCTTGTAATGTGTAAAATCCTTGGAATAAAGCTCCTGCATCACTTCCTCGCCCGCATGACCGAAGGGAGTGTGTCCAAGATCGTGCCCCATTGCGATCGCCTCAGTCAGATCCTCGTTGAGACGCAAGCCGCGCGCAATGATACGTGCGATCTGCGTGACCTCCAGCGTGTGCGTGAGGCGCGTGCGATAATGATCTCCCTTGGGCGCCAGAAATACCTGCGTCTTGTTCATCAGCCGTCTGAAGGACTGCGAATGAATGATGCGGTCGCGATCGCGCTGAAATTCGGTGCGCATCTCGCAGGGCACGTAGGGGTGCTCTCTTCCTCTCGTGTTGCTCGTCAGGAAGGCGTGGGGAGAAAGCGTGCTTTTTTCACGCTCCAAAAAAATATCGCAAAGTGTTGCCATAAATCCACTCCTTTCAACGAAATGCAATAATAATATACTTAAAAAAAGTGAAAAATACTTTTTTATTTCGTCTTTTTATCAAAAAAATGCGGGATCAGCGATAATCAAACCTTTTTCCGCGCAGCTTTGGCTCGTCCTTGCCTCCACTCATCTCACGAACACGCAAAAAGAGCTCGTCCGTCAAGGTCTCCTTGATCGAAAAAAGGATCTTGACACGGTCGGAAAAGACCGTATCGTCGGTGATCGCGCCAAATCGAGGCAATTCCGCGAGATAACGCTGATAATCCGAATACGTACAATCCAATTCCAGCTCGCTGTACTGCTCGTAGGTGATAATATGTGCCGCCTCAAGCCCAAGCTTTGCGGAATGTGAGTACGCACGCACAAGTCCGCCCGCACCGAGCAGAACACCGCCAAAATAACGCGTAACGACCACAACCGCATCGGTCACGCCCGACTTGCGAATGGTGTCGAGCACGGGAACGCCCGCTGTCCCCTGCGGCTCACCGTCATCCGAATAGCGCGCGACGATCTCGCCCTTCATCATATACGCCCACACGTTATGCCGCGCGTCCGAATATTGATTTTTTATCTTCTTGACGTACGCCAACGCCTCCTCCTCGGATTTGATCGGCTTGGCGTGAGAGATGAAGACCGACTTCTTTTCCGTAAATTCCGCCTCGCCCTCATGCTCCAGCGTAGTGTAAAAAACAGGCTCCGCCATACGCGCTCCTTTCAAAAATCATTCCTCACTCGGATCCTTCCAATTCGGATCGTACCGCTTCATCATGCCGTGCGTTTTCGCATCCACGACCGCACGCACAAGCATGCACTCCGCGCCGTACTCCACGTCCACAACGGTTGCATCCCGATAGAGAATGTTGAGCGCACCCGCGTTCGCGTTCGGGATCTCAAAGGTGATCTCTCGCTTGCCCGCATGCAGAATTGCCTGCATTTTCTCAAGCAAAAGCTCGATCCCCTGCCCCGTTTTCGCAGAAACGGTCACCGTGTACGGATGTGCCGCAGGTGTACCCACCGTCGCGGTAAACGCCGCACCTCTGTCGCATTTGTTAAAGACGTAAAGCGTCGGCTTACCCGCCGCGCCAAGCTCCTCGAGCAGGTTCTCGGTCACCGCAAGCTGCCCCTCGGATTCGGGATCCGAAATATCCAAAACGATCATGAGCACGTCGGCATAGACCGCTTCGTCAAGCGTGGATTTGAACGCCTTGATCAAATGGTGCGGCAATTTGCGGATAAAACCGACCGTATCGGTCAAAAGAACCGACTCGCCGCTTGGCAATTCGTATTTTCGCGTCGTGGGATCGAGTGTTGCAAAAAGCTTGTCCTCGGCAAGGATCCCCGCGTCGGTCAGACGGTTGAGGAGAGTCGATTTTCCCGCGTTGGTATAGCCGACGATGGCGATCTTGGTGATCCCGCTTCGGTCACGCGCGGCACGCATGGTCTGGCGATTCTTGTCCAGCACGCGCAATTCCTCCTCAAGAGCCACGATCCTACGCTTCATATGACGTCGATCGGTCTCAAGCTTGGACTCACCCGGTCCGCGCGTACCGATTCCGCCACCCAAACGAGACATCTCAATTCCCTTACCCGTCAATCTGGGAGCCGTGTATTTGAGCTGCGCCAGCTCGACCTGGAGCTTACCCTCGCGGGTCGCCGCATGGAGTGCGAAAATATCAAGGATCAGCATAGATCTATCGATCACACGAACGTCATCGCCCAATTCATCCTCCAGATTGCGGATCTGCGAGGGTGAAAGATCGGTATCAAAGACAACGAGCGAAAGACGGTAATTCTGACAAAGTGCCGCGACCTCGCGCACCTTACCCGAACCGATCAACGTACGCGGATCGGGCTTGTCCTTGTTTTGTACGACCTTGGCAAAACACTCGCCGCCCGCGGTGTCCAAAAGTCTCTCCAGCTCGTCAAGGCTTTTTTCCAGCTCGACAGGATCCACCTCATCAGTGCAAATCCCGACCAAGACGGCTTTTGTTGCTTGATATTCCATGAAAAGACCTCCTTTTACGATCGATACAGCGATATTTCCCCATATTAATATATTATAACACACAGATGTGAAAAAATCAACAAACAGCAGCAAGATTTCATCAAAAAAAAGAAAAAAACCAACTCATAGGAGTTGGTTTTTTCCAATTCAAAGCTTGAATTACTTCTGGAAGGAAGCCATTCTTCTCTTGAACTTATCAACGCGTCCGCCTGCATCGACAAACTTCTGCTTGCCGGTGAAGAAGGGATGGCACTTGGAGCAGATATCAACTCTCAGCTCGCCGCCCTTGGTGGACTTGGTTACAACAGTCTCGCCGCATGCACATCTGATGGTGCAAGTCTCATAGTTAGGATGAATTCCGTCTTTCATTTCTTTTACCTCACTTCAAAATATTTGATGTTCTTTGACATCGTTCCGCGAAATGCGGTGCCGTTGCATCATGAACGGCATACAAATGGTATTATACCATATAAAAGATAAAATTGCAAGAGGTTTTTGTAATTTTTTTTGTATTTCAGAAAGAAAATTCGAATTTTATCGCATCCGTATTCTCCTCGGAGTATTCCAGCTCCTCAGAAACGATCCGTGCAAGCTCGATCAGATCCTCTTCCGTCGCTTTCTGCGCGAGAGAGGCAAGCAAGCGCTCGCAAAACAGCGCAAAGCCGAGTGCCGCACGCAGTTCCCCTTCGTCGCAAGCCGACGAGCAATGACGGTAGACAAAGTACGCAAACGCGCGCTCCAACCGATTTTCATGCGTTTTTGACGTATCCATCTTGGAAGAATAGCACGAAAAGAGTGAACGGTGCGCATCATCAAGGTATTCGAGCTCCTCCAAGAGTGCGCGCCATTCTTCGTCCGTTCGGATAGAAAGCGAAACGTCATAGGCATCTTGGATCTGCTGCAAGCGCGCAGCATAAGGGATCGATCGATCGGAAAGCAGGTCAAAAATGCGTTCACGGTGCGCAACTGCATCAAATTCGACCTTTTTCTCATCATCCTCAAGCGTATCGACCACGGTCATTTCGCGGTAATCGTCGGAATTAAGGATCAGGCGGCTTGCTTCCTCGCACGCCATGCCAAGCCCGACCTCTTTGCCTCGCACAGTGTCGTGATAAAAGCGAGGCTGCTCACGGCAAAGGTCGCACAAATAGCCCTCTCCAAGAGAGAGAATGATCTTGCAAAGCCCTTTTTCGTTCAAATGTGGGCAACGCTCCCCCTCTGCGAGCCGAAAATGCGGCGTTTCCTCATGCTCGATGCTTTCTCGGATCTCATTTCCATAGCAATGCGTGCAAGCCTGATATGCCTCCAACGTCGCATCATCCACGTCAATTTCCCACCCGATACAGCAGCTATGCTTACATTTGTCCGCAATGCAGGTAAATTGTTTATAGTATTTCGGGGAAAAAAGTTTCATAACAGCCTCTTTTAATATAAAAATGGTGTAAAAGAAAGAAAAAGACGCGTTCTAAACGCGTCTTTTCTCTTTTTGTGTCCACAGAAAATCGAATAAAGAATTGAAGCAGAGAATAAAAGCGAAACTCAAAAATTGTAACCTGAACAATGAAGTTCAAGCCCTCGGTCTATTAGTATCGGTCAGCTAAATACATTACTGTACTTACACCTCCGACCTATCAAACTTGTAGTCTGCAAGTGACCT